>JAGOCE010000272.1 GCA_017998915.1 Candidatus Ozemibacteraceae bacterium | reverse complement strand
CAGGTTCGCTCTTTTCGGCCGCTTCGATGGCATCCAGGTATCTCCCCGGGATCGCGTTATAGATGACCGCCGGCAATTCAACGCCATAGCTGGCGATATACTCGGCCATCGGACGGGCGACGCAGGTGATCCGGTCGGCAGCTCGGTACAGCCACCGTTCGGCATGCTTCGCCATGCCGTACATCAGGCTGTCGGGACGAATCTGCCCGGTCGTCGCGACCGAGTCCGGCCAGATGTCACGCACGTCGAGCACGAACTTCGCCTTCTTGAGCCACGCGACGATCCAGCCCGCTATCCCCACGAACAGCGGCGGACTCGAGGCCCAGACGACGTCGAATTTCGACGGGTGCCTCCAGGAGGCCCAGACGGCCGACACCATGAACGACAAATAATGTGCTATATAATTCCACTTCCCACGACCGGTATAGGGAAAGATAAACGCCCTGGTCACCCGGGCGCTTCCGTCATCCACGGGAGCATCATCGAGAACGGCCTTGTGGGGCCGGGCTGCGATGACATGCACACGGTGCCCCTTCGCGAGAAGCAGATCGACCGTTTCCCTGATGCGGAACGCCGCCGCGGTGATGTCGGGATAGTAGAACTGCGACATCACGAGAATGCGCTTCGGCCTATTCGCTGATCTCATACTCGATCCAACCGCCCTCCTCGGATGTGAACCTCAGCCGGTGATTTTCGACGCCCGGCCCGAACTCCGGATAATACACGGACGGTTCGATCTCCACCCGGCACCCGGTCGAGATCGTGCAGAACGGCCTGCCGTCAGCCTCGATCAGGATTCGTTCGCCCGGTATCGGTCTCATGCCAGGCGCAAGGTGAAGGAGCGAGACGAAGCGCCCGTCCGCCTGCCCGACATGCCGGATGTCGCGTATCCGCAGAGATGATTCGCCCCAGTCGATCCGCCGGATGAAGATATTCTCGCTCATGTCGCGCCACTGGAGTTCGAACGAGTGTTCCAGATGCTCGGCCGTCATCAACTGCGCGCGCTTTCCAACCCGGAAGTCGCCCCACATGTCGCTCTGCTCGTTTCCCTCGAGCATTGGAACGTTGTGCGCCCCGGTCGAGCGACACAGGCGTCTGATCTCCGAGTTCTGGTACGAGCCGGTGCCGGTGTCGACGACCAGCCGGCGGCCGCGAAGCGAGAGTTCGAACGAGCCGATGTCGCAGTGCGCGTGACCCGGCTGGTGGCGCGGCGACGGGGCATGCGCGCAGACGGCCAGATACCAGCCGCTCGGCCTGCGTAAGACGAAATACCCCGAGTCGGGAAGCCAGGTCGCGAGCTCGATATTATATTCTTTGATATTCGCATGCATCACGTGTTCCAGCGCCGAATCGTGAAACAGGGCGATGCGGCCGTCCGGATGCGTCAGCAAACCAAGCCAGTCGCGCATCCTCGGCAAAGCCTCGTCGCACCGGGCGATCAGGGAGCGGCACGCATCGGCGGCTTCTCCGCAGTTCGACGATGCGGCGAGCCTTCGGACCGTCTCGGCGATGCGCGCGATCCCCTCGAGCATTTCGCGGTGGTACATGGGGCTCCGTTCCTCGTGCCCGCCGTCGGGAAGAATCTGCGCACCCATCTCGCGCCGCAAGGCTGCCGCGTGACGCACCAGCCTGCGTCGCAGGGGCGGGGCGGCGGCGCCGTCGGCGGTCTCGATCAGCCAGGCGTCCGCCTCGACGAGGGCCAAGCGGTTCATCAACAGATGGTTGGCCTGGATGTGAATCTCGAGGTCGGTCTCGAGCCTGCACGCCTGAGCCTCGACCGAGCCGCGAACCAGAGCCATGAAAGAAGCGTCGGTCGCGGCGGAGGGAGTTCTCCGGAGCCAGGCAAGCCAGCTCAGGAGCCGTCGCGACACCGGGTAGGGTTCCCACGGCTCGGCCCCGTCGTCAGAGCACCGCGCGACCCAGTCGAGGATGAGATATGACGCAGTTTCCGGGTCGGACGCGATCTCGCCGTGGTTCAACCAGTCGAAATACTGGAGGTTGTATCGCCACAACTTCACTGGGACGCCGTTTCCGAAGCCGGTCGTGGCTTCGGGATCCCACGCGACCGCGTCCACCAGATACTCGCGGGGTTCCGAAAGGAACCGGAAGGTCACCCTCGCTCGCGCGGGCTTCCCGCGCGCATCGCGCAGGCGCGCCGCCTCGGCGGCGAGATCGGTCAGGCCCGGGATCCGCTTGAACCGACGCCTTGCGGCCCACACGAGGCGGCCCCAGACCTGGACCGGCTTCAGGTGGATGGCCGTCCAGATCAGGCGCCGGAGACGGCTGACGAACTCAGCCATCAATCTCTGGGGCGATGCCGGCGGCCTTCAGCGTCGCCTTGGTCACCTCGACGATCTCGGCAAACGGGATCGGCGCCGGCTCGCCGTTTCGCACGGCGTCGAGAAACGCCTTCGCCCCGGCAGCATGCCCCTTGTCCTGCGCCCAGAGCGACTCACCCTTGAAGCCCGGCCAGCCATGGCCCGAGAGGGAGCGGAAGTTGTCGAGAACCAGGATACGCCCGCCCGAGAAGGCTTCGAGCCGTTCCTTCGGGTAGTCCTTGTGGCCGTTGGCGAAGTAGTTCACCACGCCCAGTGACCCGTCGGCAAACGTGACCGTAACGGCGACGGTATCGGGAAGCGTCGCCACGTCTTTTCTCTGCATCACCGCAGTGTTGACATCGAGGATCGGAGCCCCGATGAGGAACCTGATCAGGTCGATGAAATGGCATGCCTCGCCCAGGATGCGCCCGCCGCCGGCCTCCTCGTCCTGCGTCCAGTGATCGCCGGGAATCGCGCCGGCGTTCACGGTCATGACGAGGCTTTTTGGCCCCTCTTGCCCCTTCAGAAGGCTCTTCGCCGTCCTGACGAGGGGCGAGAACCGCCGGTTGAAACCCACCATCAGGATACGGGGCCTCGTCGCGCAGGCAGCGGCGTAGGCTTTTTCCACCTCGGCGAGCTCACCCCATGTCAGGCAGAGCGGCTTCTCGACGAACACGTGTTTTCCCGCCGCAAGGGCTTCGCAGACGAATTTCGCATGCGTGCCGTGCTGGGTCGTGACCGCGACCGTATCGATCTCGGTATCATCCATGATCGTCCGGTAGTCCGTCGTGCTGACGCGGAATCCGCTTTTCCTGCCGAGGTGCGTCCCCGACACGCCTCCGGCGCTCGCGATCGTCTTCAGTACGGCGCCGGCTGCGGCAAACGCCGGAACGAGGGTCCCCGAGGCGAAGTTCCCCGCCCCGATGAAGCCCGTGATCCCCTTGGCGGGAGCCGCGGCGATGCCGACGGCCGGTTGCAGCACCACGCTGCGCCGTTCCAGATCGATTTGTTGCCCGTAATCGAGCACGAGGCCGAGCACGTTTTCGCCGGCCGTGACGGCCTCATATGCCTTCTTCGCCTCGTCAATCGCGATGACGCGCGTGATCAGCTTCTCCGTTCTGATCGAGCCGGCCGCCATCATGTCGAGCACGGCTTCGAAGTTGCGCTGTTCGGTCCAGCGCACGAAGCCGATCGGATAATCCAGCCCCTTCTTCTCGTATTCCGCCTCGTACCGACCGGGGCCGTACGAGCACGAGACCTGGAACGAGATTTCCTTCTTGTAGAAATCGTCGCGGGAAAGGTTCAAACCGACGACGCCGACCAGCACGACACGGCCGCGTTTGCGGCACATCTGCGGAGCTTGGTGAATGGGATCATCACTTTTTGTAGCAGCCGTTATTATAACAGCATCGACACCATGGCCACGCGAGAACGCCGTCGCGGCCGCCACCGGGTCGATGCCGCCTTTCAGATCGTGGGCTTCCGCTCCGAACTCGCGCGCCAGTGCGACCTTCGCCGGGTCGAAATCGAACCCGATCACTCGGCAACCGTTCGCGCGGAGCATCTGAACCGTCAGAAGACCGATCAGGCCCAGCCCCATCACGGCGACGCTCTCACCCAGCGTCGGCTGGACAAGCCGGATTCCCTCGAGGGCGATCGAAGCGATGACCGTGAACGATGCCGTGTCGTCTCCGACCCCGTCAGGAATCTTCGCGCACAGGTTCTCGGGCACGCAGACCACGTCTGCGTGGTTGCCGTTCGAAACGACCCGGTCACCGACCGCGAAGCCCGTGACGCCCTTCCCGATCGCCACGACACGGCCGGCGTTCGAGTAGCCCAGCGCGAGCGGCTGGTCGAGCTTGCGCATCACCGACTCGGCCGTCGCGAGAAGGCCGTCGGTGCGAATCTTCTGGAATACCTGTCGCACCTTGTCGGGCTGCTGCCGCGCCTTGTCGATCCAACCCGCGCGGCCGAAATCCAGCAGCATCCGCTCGGTTCCGACCGAGATGAGGCTCCGGGCGCTTTGAATCAGGAGATGCCCGGCCTTCACGGTGGGCACCGGGATATCGGCGATCTCGATCTCGCCGGTCTTCAGTCTCTGTAGAATCTGCCGCATGGCGTATCCTTTCCGTCAGGGATGTGTAGCGGAAAACCCGAACTTCGAGCGGATCATCTCCCATGCTTTCGACAGGTCGCGCCAGAGCAGGGAGGGATCGGCCATGTAGGTCCTGCGCCGCGCAAAGCCGCGCCGGATCATGCTAAACGGGTTCGTGTTGTGGGCGTGGAACACCTGCATCGCCTCGGCGACGATCTGTTCGAACCGCTCGTGCGGCACCTCGACGACGCGCCGCTTCGGATCCTTGAAAAACAGGTCTTTCGGGTTCGTTTTCAGGAAATGCTCCAGCGACGGCTGCGGGTCGAGCAGACCCAGTTCGACACCCTGATCGAACAGCTTGGTGCGTGGGAACGGGTTGTAGACGCCCAACCCACCGTAGTATGGCCGAACCTTGCGTAGATACTCGATCGTCAGCCGCATGTCCTGCTCGGTTTCGGTCGGCAAGCCGATCATGAAGTAGCCACTCCAGAAGATGCGATGCCGGTTCAGCATGCGCGCCGCGCGCTCGATCTGGGCGTGGGTGATGCCTTTGTCGGTCTCTTTCAGGATGCGCTCCGAGCCGGTCTCGATGCCGACGCTCACCTGGACGCAGCCGGCATCTTTCATGATCTCGAGCAGCTCGTCCTCCATCAGGTCGACGCGCGTCGTGCACGACCAGCTGATCTTGAACGGCAGGCGCTTGATCGCCTCGCACAGGTCACGCACATGCTTTTTCTTCACCGTGAACGAGTCGTCCTTGATCGAGAACTGCGTCGTTCCATAGGCGTCATGCACCTGCACGATCTCCTCGATGATGTTCGGAATCGAGCGGTACCGCACGCGCCGTTCCCACATGTGGAAACAGTAACTGCACGCGAACGGGCAGCCGCGCGACGTCAAAATGACGCCCATGTCCTCGGAAGAATAGTTTTCAGGATGTAATAATGCGTCGCGAGCCGGCAGGGCCAGCGCATCGAGGTTCTGGGCGAACGCCCGGTCGGGATTGTGAACGATCTTCCCATCGTGGCGGAAGCTGAGTCCGCGAATACCGGCCACGTCACGGCCGTCGCGCAGGGCGGCCAGCAGTTCCGGCAGGCTCTCGTCGGCTTCGCCGCGCAACACGTAATCGACTTCCGGCATGCTCATCGTGAGGTCGGGCATCGTCGAGGCATGCGGGCCGCCGACGATGATGGGAACGCGCGGCAGGACTTCCCGGCAAAAGCGGATCGTCTGCATCGTCGTGCCGAACTTGGTCGTCATCGCGGTAACGCCGATGATGTCGGGCCGCTGGTCGAGAACGAGCTTCCGCAGCAAGTCCCAGGTCGGGTGGCGCGGATCGTTCAGCGCTTCGATGTACGAGGCGTAGCGCTCGTATTCGTGCGC
>JAGOCE010000271.1 GCA_017998915.1 Candidatus Ozemibacteraceae bacterium | reverse complement strand
GGTATATACTCACCGCGATAAAACTCTCGCTGAAGCGCGAAAAAGAGGGCACGGGCGATGTTTCCCAGTTTGGCGCCCTGACGACAGCGCTCGCGGCGACGATCGGGACCGGGAACATCGTCGGCGTTGCGACGGCCGTGGCGGCCGGAGGCCCCGGCGCCGTGCTCTGGATGTGGATGACCGGCGTGTTCGGCATCGCGACCAAGTATTCCGAGGCATTGCTCGCCGTGAGGTTCCGCGTCGTGACCCCCGACGGCCAGATGGCGGGCGGCCCGATGTATGCCCTCGAGCGCGGCCTGAAGGCCCGCTGGGGCGTTCTGGCCTCGGCTCTTGCCGTCATCTTTGCCCTGTTCACCGCGATCGCCGCGTTCGGTATCGGCAACATGGTTCAGGCGAACTCGATATCGGCGATGCTGCACGAAAGTTTCAGCGTTCCCACCTGGGTCTCGGGCCTTCTGTTGACCGTCCTGACGGCGTTCGTCATCCTGGGCGGCATCAAGTCGATCGCGCGGGTCTGCGAGAAGCTGGTCCCCTTCATGGCCATTTTTTATGTAATAGGCTGTATTATATTGCTAGCACTGAAATGGGAGACGATCGGCGAGTCGTTCATGCTGATCGTCTCTTCGGCGTTTTCAGGACATGCGGCGCTGGGCGGTTTCGTCGGCGCCGGGGTCAAGGAGGCGGCCCGGTACGGCATCGCGCGCGGCCTGTTCTCGAACGAATCCGGTCTAGGAAGCGCCCCCATCGTCGCGGCCGCGGCCCAGACGAAGAATCCCGTCCGCCAGGCGCTCGTCTCCTCGACCGGCACGTTTTGGGACACCGTCGTCGTCTGCGCCATCACCGGCCTCGTCATCGTCAATTCAGGCGACTGGATCAATCCGGTCTGCAATATCGAACGGCTCACGCCCGCGACCCGCACGTCTCTCGAAAAGACTCAGCGCATCACGCCTTCCGGAAAGATCGTCTTCGACAAGCTGAGCCCCGAGCAGAAATCCGAGCTCGCCCTCGAGGGCGCTTTTTCATCCATTCTCCTGGATACCGAGAACCTTCCCGCGGAGCTCGCCGGCAAACTGGCCCAGGCACGGATCAAGGCAGACGCGATACGATCATTCGACGCGCTTCCCGAGCCGCTGAAACATGAGGTCGCTGCGACCGGCGCATGGAAGCCTCTCGCACCGAAGGGGGCGGCGCTGACGAAAGCGGCGTTCGCCGAAATTCCAACGATCGGGCCGATCGTCCTCGCGGTCGGACTGCTGACGTTCGTGTTCTCGACGATCCTCGGCTGGTCCTACTATGGCGAGAAGGCCGTCGAATACCTCTTCGGAAGCCGCGCCATCAAGCCCTACCGGTATGCCTGGGTTGTCGCCGTCATGCTCGGATCGATGCTGAAACTGAACGTCGTGTGGGACTTCGCCGATGCGGCGAACGGCCTGATGGCCGTGCCGAACCTGATTTCGCTGCTCGCGCTCAGCTCGGTCATCGTCGGCGACACGAGAAAATACCTCTGGGAAGGCAATCTGGACGCGGAAATTCACCTCGATATACAACCACGGGCGGAATCCTGATCGAATCCGTCGCCGTCCGGTTACGTTCTGCTGTGTCGGTACAATTCATCGGAAACGATGGTGGGAGGCCATACATGCAACATACCAACCTGTTCCTGGCGATCATTTTCCTGATTTCGCTCTGCGTTTCACCCCTCACAGCCGCCGACCGGGGCCCCATGTGGGCTGACGTCGACAAGGCGGTCAACGACGGTCTGCCCCAGACGGCGATCGAAAAGCTCGATCCGATCATCAAAAGCGCCGTCGAAGACGGGAAGGTGACGGAAGCCGCCCGCGCGATCTGCAAGAAGATCGTCCTCGAGGGCAACATCCAGGGCAACAAGGCCGAGGAGAAAATCGTGCGCCTCGAAAAAGAGATCGAGAGCGCCGATCCGTCGATCAGGCCGCTGCTGCGCATCGTGCTCGCCCGCTGGTATTGGCATTATTTCCAGCAGAACAACTGGCGGTTCCTCGAGCGCACGCAGACGGAAGGCCTCGACGAAAAGGATTTCACCACCTGGGACCTCCCGAAGCTGTTCCTCAAGATCGGAAGCCTGTATGAAAGCGTGCTCGCCGACGAGACCTCGCTCCAGGCGCTTCCGCTCTCCGACCTGAACGAGATCATCGACGTCGGCAACCAGCCGGCAGATCTGTGGCCGACGGTGTTCGACTTCTACGGCCACCAGGCCCTCGAGTTCTACACCTCCGGGGAACAGGCCGGCGCAGCTCCTCAGGACGCGTTCGAGATCGACGCCGCCTCGCCGGTTTTCGGCGACGCGAAAGCCTTTGCATCCTGGGACGCGGTCGCGACCGACACGAACTCCCCCACGTTCCGCGCGCTTAAAATATATCAGAGGTTATTGAAATTTCATCTCGGGAAAGCCGATATCAGCGCCCTGGTCGATCTCGACCTCCAGCGGCTCAGATGGGCGAACAACGTCGCGAAACCGGCCGGCCGCAGCGATCGGTATATCGCCCAGTTGAAGGCGATTGCCACCGAGTATTCGACGAATCCGCTTTCCGCCATCGCTCTCGCCATGTGCGCGGAAGAGCTCCAATCGCGCGGGCAGAAGCAGGAAGCCTGGAAGATCGCGAAGGACGGAAGCCAGCGGTTCCCGGCCTCGGACGGCGGCGTGATGTGCCAGGGCATCATCAACGCGATCGAGGCGAAACAGCTCCAGATAGACACCGAGCGGGTTTCGAACGATCCGACCGCATCGGCGCGCATCAGCTGGTGCAACATCGACCAGGTCCATTTCCGCCTGATCGACATCTCGGGTCGTGAACTCTTCAGGCCAAACGGCTACGACCCCGAGTCGCTCTCATGGGATGAGGTCCGGAGCGTCATCGATCGGAAACCCGCCGCGGAATGGAAGACGCCCCTCGAGCCAACCCCCGACTTCAACGCGAAAGCCAAAACCATCGAGCTTCCGAAGGTCAAACCGGGTTTGTACATGCTCTATGCAAGCTGGAAGCCGGATTTCAGCGAAGGCAACAACGCCATCCGGTACACCCCCGTGTGGGTGACGAAACTCGGCCTCGTCGTCAGGAACCGCAACGGCGTCTGCGACGGCATTCTCGCCGACAACGCGACGGGCAGACCGATCGATGGCGGCAGCATCATTGCTTATACCTATCACTATGATAAAGGCTGGAAACGTCAGGCCACGGTCGAAACCGACGCCGACGGCGTCTTCCGCTTCGACCAGAAACTCGACAACGTCGTCCTGCTCGTGAAGGCCGAAGGGGAACAACTTCTTCACCATCACCGATACTCCTCCTGGACCCACTCCACCTACACCACGGATGACCGGGTGTTCTTCTTCACGGACCGCGGCCTGTACCGGCCCGGCCAGACGATCCAGTTCAAGGCAGTCTGCGTAAGGATCGATCACGAGAAGAATCGCTACGAGGTCCTTCGCGACCGCCGGTTCACCGTCAGTCTCAGGGACGTGAACGGAGAAGAAGTTGCAAAAACCGAGCTGTCGACGAACGATTTCGGCTCGTGCTCGGGGAACTTCACCGCCCCCATCGGCAGGCTGACCGGCACCATGTCGTTTCAAGCCATCGGCATCAACGGAAGCACGAACATCCAAGTCGAGGAGTACAAGCGGCCGAAGTTCAAGGTCACGCTCGACGTTCCGGCCGAAGCCGCGAAGCTCGGCGAAGAGGTCGTTCTCACCGGTCTCGCCCAGTCCTACACCATGGCCGCCGTCGACGGCGCCGACGTGAAATTCCGTGTCGTCCGGGAGACGATGCTTCCGCCGTGGTGCTGGTGGTATGTGATCCCGGCCGGCAGCAACCAAGAGATCGCGCATGGCAAGCTCGTCACCGACGCCCAGGGCCGTTTCACGATCAAATTTCAGGCAAAACCCGATACATCGATCCCGGAAGAGAACCAGCCAGTCTTTACGTATCGCATCTCTGCCGACGTCACCGACTCGGCCGGGGAAACCCGCTCCCAGTCCATCGGTATCCGCATCGGCTACACGGCTCTCGAGCTGGGGGTGTCATCACCCGCCTGGATTCACGCCGGCAAGGGATTCAACGTCAATCTGAGTTCGAAGACACTCGACGGCAAGGGCATTCCGACCGGAGGGAAAATAACGGTCAACGAGTTGAAATCTCCCGAGACGATGCCCCGTAGCTCCTGTTTTCCCTGGGAGGCCGGCACGGCCGATCCGACGAACATCGAGACATGGGAAAACGGAAAGCAGGTTTCGACCGCCGATTTCAACACCTCCGTCGATGGAACAGGCGTTGCGCAGCTTACCCTGCCGGCCGGCGTCTATCGCGTCACGGCGACGGCCCGCGATCGCTTCAACAAGGAAGTCGTCACGAAGCACACCCTCGTCGTGGTAGATCCCGCGGCGTCCGCCTGGAACGTTCGCGAGCCAAGCCGTTTCACGGTCCAGAACGCCGGGCCGGATGTCGGCGACACGTTCCGCGCCCTCTGGAGCACCGGGTATGCCGAAGGTCGTGCGTTCGTCGAGATCGAACATCGGCACGAGATCATAAAAAAATACTGGACTCCCGAAGGCCAGACGCAGCACCTCATCGAAGTGCCGGTCACCGAGAAGCTGCGCGGCGGATTCACGGTGCGCGTGACCTATTTCCGCGAAAACCGTGTATATCTCCACCAGCAGACGGTGTATGTGCCGTGGTCGAACAAGAAGCTCGACCTGAGCTTCGCGCACTTCTCCTCGAAACTTCAGCCCGGCCAGGAAGACACCTGGACGATCACGGTCAAGGGTCCCGAAGCCGAAGCCGAGGCAATCGAGCTCGTGGCGGCGATGTATGACGCATCGCTCGACGCGTTTCTACCCTTCGACTGGATGCGCACGTTCTCGTTCTTCTACAGCGACTTCTCGACCGCGAACCAGACGGGCTCGAACATGCAGAGGCGCATGAACTCGCTTACCGAGGACTGGAACGTCGGTATTCCGGGCGTGTATCGCCGGTATCCGCAGCTCAAGGGCGATATCGTGTCCAACTTCATGGGCTACATGATGTCGCGGTCGAAAGGCCTTTCCTTCGCCGACAGCGAGATGATGCCCCAGGCGATGTGCGAAGGCGCCGTTCCACCCAGTCCCGCGGCCGCGCCCATGGAAATGGACATGGCCCGCGAGGAAAAGTCGGTCATGTCCGCGTCCGTAGGCGGCGCTCCCGTATCGAACAAGGAAAAGCTTCTGGACTCCCCGACTCCCCGCCCAACCCCCGACCTCGGCAAGGTTTCGGCCCGCGCGAACCTGAATGAGACCGCCTTCTTCTTCCCGCAGCTGATCACGAACGAGAAGAACGAAGTGGCGCTGAAGTTCACCGTGCCCGAGGCGCTGACGACCTGGAAGTTCCTCGGCTTCGCCCACGGGAAGAACTGCCAATCCGGCGGTCTGACCGCCGAAACCGTCACGCAGAAAGACCTGATGGTGCAGCCGAATCCCCCGCGCTTCCTGCGCGAGGGCGATGAACTGGCCTTCACCGCCAAGGTCACGAACATGACCGACAAGCCCATGGAAGGGCGCACCCGGATGACGCTTTCCGACCCAGCGACCGGGGCCGATCGCAGCGCCGATTTCGGGCTGAAGGAGACGGAGCAGAGCTTCACGGTTCCCGCGAAGGAGTCGCGCACCGTGGCCTGGACGCTCACCGTGCCAGACGGCGCCGGCATCATCGCCTACAAGGTCGTCGGCGCGGCCGGCAACGTGTCGGACGGCGAGGAGAACGTGCTTCCCGTTCTGTCGCGCCGGATTCTTGTCCGCGAGGCACTCCCGCTGCCGATC
>JAGOCE010000270.1 GCA_017998915.1 Candidatus Ozemibacteraceae bacterium | reverse complement strand
TGGCACCTGTTCTTCATCGTTCCGATGGGCCGGGCTGCCGGAAATGCCGATGGGGCGATGCTCGGTGATCGTGATGTGGAGCGTGTGCTGGAGTGGGTAGCGCCGACCGCCGAGGCATCACCGATCCCGATCAAGGTTACCTGCGCCCCACAGTATGCGCGGGTGAGGGCGAAACTCGGGCTCAGACAGACCGGCCACGGCCGCGGCTGTATGGCCGGCGACGGCTTCGCCTTCGTGAGCGCGCGGGGCGATGTCAGGCCGTGCGGCTACTTCGAGCGCAGTGCCGGGAATGTGCGGGAACGGGCGTTCGACGCATTGTATCTCGACTCGCCGTTGTTCAACGATCTGCGCGATCTCGACCGACTGGAAGGTCGCTGCGGCGCATGCCCGTACAAACGACTGTGCGGCGGATGCAGGGCTCGTGCTCTCGCCGTCGAGGGAAATTACATGGCGGGCGATCCGACCTGTACATTTGAGCCTTCCAAAACGTGAAAACAGTGGTATATTTGTACCCGCCGCCCGGCGTGTTTTTGTCCGGCGCCGGTTGTCATTCCACGTGATGCCGAAAGGAATCGGGGCATGGACGAGAAGGACCGCGAGATAATCAGATTGCTGCAGAACGGATTTCCGCTCGAGCCGGAGCCCTTCAAGGCGCTCGGTGACAAGCTTTGGATCGATGAAAGCGGCGTCATCTCACGCCTTGCACGCATGATGCAGGATGAGGCGATCAGGTATGTCGGCCCGTTTTTTGACAGCCGCCAGCTCGGCTATGTGGGCGCTTTGGCCGCCATGGACGTGCCGGCCGAGCGTATCGACGAGGTGGCTGCCGTTCTCGCCGAGTATCACGAAATCACCCACAACTACCTGCGCGACGGCACGCCGAACGTTTGGTTCACCATCATCGCCAGGGATGAGGGCCGCAAACAGGCTATTCTCGACGATATCAAACGTCGTGGGAACATTGCTTCAATTCAGCTGTTCCAGGCGCGACGGCTGTTCAAGGTCCGGATGGACCAGGACTAGAAAGGGCACGATCATGAACCTGACGGAACAGGAAAAAGCTCTGATTCGTGAGTTGCAGCGCGGGTTCAAACTCGAACGCCGTCCCTTCCTGCGAGCGGCTCGCGCCGTCGATATGACGGAGGAGGGCGTGATCGCGAAGGTTGCCGATTGGCTGAAATGCGGGGTGGTGCGTCGAGTCGGGATCGCCGTGCGGCCGCAGAAGGTCGGCAACGTCGCCAATGCGCTCGTAGCCTGGCAGGTTCCCGCCGAGCGGGTCGAGGACGTCGGCACCGCGATGGCGAAGCATGCCGAAGTCTCGCACTGCTACGAGCGCGACTGCCCTCCCGGCTGGCCCTACAACCTGTTCACGATGATTCACGCCCGCGACGAGGAACAGCTGGACAAACTGCTCGAGCGGTTCGAAGAGACGCTCGGCCTGGCGAAACCGAAGGTGTTGCGCACGGTTCGCGAACTGAAGAAGTCTTCGATGCGGTATTTCGAGGAGAAGGCCGGATGACGGCCAACCACGAGGCGGTCATGAACGCCATGCGGGTGTTTCCGGGCGGCGTGAACAGCCCGGTTCGAGCATTCGCCGGCGTCGGCGGCGATCCTGTCTTCTTCGCTTCGGGGCGGGGGGCGAGGGTCACCGACATCGAAGGCCGCGAGTATATCGACTACGTCGGCTCCTGGGGCCCGCTGATTCTCGGCCACGCCGATCCCGACGTGGTGAACGCCGTGACGGAAGCGGCGTCGCGCGGTCTCACGTTCGGCGCCCCGACGCTGGGCGAGACGGAACTTGCGGAGCTCATCCGCGAAGCATACCCCACGATCGAGAAGATGCGCTTCGTCAGCTCGGGAACCGAGGCGACAATGTCCGCGATACGCGTCGCGCGCGGATATACCGGTCGCGATAAAATCGTCAAATGCGATGGCTGCTACCATGGCCATGCTGATTCCCTGCTTGTCGCGGCCGGATCGGGTGTCGCCACGCTGGGAATCCCCGGCTGCCCGGGCATCCCGGCGGGCACTGCCGAAAACACGCTTGTGGTGCCGTTCAACGACGCTGCCGCTCTGAAAAAAGTGTTCGAAACCCACGGAGAACGTATCGCTGCCGTCATCCTCGAGCCCGTCGCCGGGAACATGGGCGTCGTGATGCCGATGAAAGGGTATCTTGCCGAGGTCCGGCGCATCACGCGCGATGCCGGTGCTCTCCTGATTTTCGACGAGGTGATGTGCGGCTTCAGGGCTGGCTTTCTTGGGGCCGGCCAGTTGGAAGGAGTCGTCCCCGACCTGACCTGCCTCGGCAAGATCGTCGGCGGAGGCATGCCGCTCGCCGTATACGGTGGCAAACAAAAGGTCATGGCCTGCGTCGCTCCGGAAGGCCGCGTCTATCAGGCCGGCACGCTTTCGGGCAATCCCGTCGCCGTCGCCGCTGGGCGCGTGACGCTCTACCGCCTCCGGAAGGGTGAAAAAATATATCAACAATTATTGAAACAGACGGACCGATTATGCGACGGCCTCGCCGACATCGCGAAGAAACGCAGGATTCCTTTCAGGATCAACCGGTTCGGCTCAATGTTCACGACGTTTTTCACCGACGTCGAGGTCATCGATTATCGTAGCGCAAAGACCGCAGACGTGAAGCGGTTCGCACGGTTTTTCCATGGGATGCTCGCCGAGGGAGTGTATCTCGCGCCCTCCCAGTTCGAAGCCGCCTTCGTGTCGGTCATGCATGGAACTGATGAGATCGATGCGACGCTGGCAGCCGCCGACAAGGTCATGGCGAGTCTCTGAACTTCGCGGAAACACAGCGCCGCCGCCGGCTTCGAACCGGCGGCGGCGCTGTATTCCGGATTCTGGACCCTAGTAGCGCGGAATGATCTTGATCGGGTTCGTCCGGACGGCATATCGTGCCGGCTGGCCGTTGATCAGTTCGATTTTCGTGTACAGATTGTTCATGTTCGTGCGCTCCCGGTCGACGACGACCTCCCGGTATTTTTTCAGGATGTCGATCTCGTGCTTGAGGGCCACGGAATGGATTCCAACACGCAGGTTCGTGCCGGCGTTCACGCGGCAGAGAATGCGGCTGGCGGTCGCCGTGTCCTGATTGTATCCGATGTTGTCGATCTGATTGTAGGTGATCGAGAGCGGGGTCGTCGCCGTGATGTTGTCGTTTCCTTCGAACACGTCGAAATCGCCACCCGAGATGCCGCCGCCGTCGACCCAGAGGGGCTTGTTGAAATAGAAGGCGAAATAATCCTGGTCATTGACCGATCGGTTGTTGTCGGCGTCGAGCCATTCGATCCGCTGAAGAGCCAGTTCCTTTACATAGTAATCGCGATAATCGTCGGTCTTGTCGCGGAGGTCGATGCCGTCGCTGTAGACGAAGCAGCCATAGGGGTCGAGACGGTAGTTGCGGCCCCACGGATCGATCGGGATATTCGTCAGATACTGGCCTTGGAGGCCCATGAAATCCTGGTCGCCGAGCATCGGCAAATACGGCGGTTGCGTCGCGAGCGGGCCCTGGTATGGGATGTCCTCGCGGGCATTGAAGAGAACGACGGCTTGTTTCAGGATGTCGAGGTCGGTCTTCGCCTTCGCGATCTTCGACTCCCGGACGTAGTCCTGGTAATAGGGAGCCGCAACGCCGATCAGGATCGCGAGAATCGCGATCACAACCAGCAGTTCGATCAGTGTGAAACCCTTACGAAGCATCTCTCTTCCCTCCAGGAACGGCATTTGCATGCTCATTTGTTCTTCGCCTTCTCTTTGCGAAGGTCATTCATCGTCTCCCGAATCAGCCGGAGACGGATTCTCGTCAGTTTCATCATCTCCGACTTCGTCTCCAGCCCCGCTTTGCTCTTCGGCGAATACCGGCGCCAGTAGTCGAGCTGGTCCTGGGCATACTTGCGGATCTTCGTGTTCATCTCGATCGCCTTGTCCCAGTCCCCGTCCTTCTTGTACTCTTCGAGCCTGTTTTCCCAGACGGCGAGGTCCTCGCCGGCTTCTTCACGGTATTTCAGCTCGTTGAGCTGGATGTCGGCCTGGTCCTTCGAGAGATGGCCGGCTTTTTTCAACTCTTTGATATAATATCGTACTTGATCGAGATCGCCGCGTTCGAAAGCAAGCTGCTTGAGCCCTTCCAGCGCAGCCTCATCCTTCTTGTCGATGGCGAGGAGGTCCTGGTAGGCTTTTTCGCGGACTTCCTCGGAGCCGCCCTGGGCGATCTCCATGAGATTGTCGCGGTCACCTTCCGTCTTTTCAGCCTTGATCTCCTCGATCAGGGCCTTCGCCTTCTCTGACCAGTCCTTCTTGCGCACGATCAGTTCGAGTGCGCCGAGCGCCTCGTCGAGTTTCTCGTCGGACCGATACAGCTCCGCAATGCGGAATACCGCGTCGCCCCGCTTCTCGTCAGCCTCGAAACACTTCTTGTATGCATCGATGGCTGCATCGTTATCGCGCAGATCGTCATGCAGCCGGCCGAGCTCGAACCAACCGGTCGCAGAGTCGGTCGCCGTCCGAATGGTTTTCTGATACTCCTTGATGGCCTCGTCGATCTTGCCCGTCGCATAAAGGGCCCGAGCCAGATCGTAGCCGACGAGATTCTTGATCTCCAGGTCTCTTTTCCCGAACTGCTTGGCCTTGTCGAACGCATCGGCCGCCTCGCTGACCTTGCCCTGACTTTCGTAACTCTTGCCGAGCAGCATCCAGGCCTCGGGGTCCTTCTCGTCGAGGGCGAGGACGGTCTTGAACAACTCGACCGCCTCGGCGGACTTCGTCGAGTGGTGCAGAGCGATGGCCAGCCCGCGAAGCGTTTCGCGGTTGTCCGGGCTCGCCGCGCGGGCGGCCGTAAGCAGTTCGAGAGCCTTCGGATACTGCGACTCGTCGAGCGCCTTGAGGCCGAGCCGGGTCAGCGCACCGCCGTGGTTCGGGGCGAGCGTCACGATCTTCTCGTAGAGTGGTGCGGCTTCTTCGGGCTTGTGTCGCACGAGAAGCTGCTCCGCGAGACAATACAGAACGTCTGGCGAATCCGGAAACGCGGCCGCCGCGGCTCTGAGATGCTCCTCGGCGCTTTTCGAGCCGCCCTCCTCGGCGAGCATCATGCCGAGGTAATAATGGCATGTCCCATCCGACGGGTCTTGTTTCGAACGGGCTTTCAGCTCGGAAACGACCGCCTGGCGCTCTTTCGTCGAGCCGATCTGATACCGCTGCCAGATCGTCTCGTAATACCGCTCGGGAGACGAGGAGGTGGCGGAAGCCGCTTCGGACTTTTTCTTCCTGGTCGAGGTCGTGCCGCTCTTCTTGCGCGCCGCATGGACCGGCGTGATGTCGCCGGCGAGCAGGCACAGGCTGAGGGCGAGGACGAGCCCCGTTCCCGCGGCATGGCAAATCGGCGTGCGTTTGGGCAGGAAATCAGCCATCATGCTCCTCCGTCGGAACGTCACGAAAAACGCGAACTGACCGGCTCAGGGGGTGACCTGGATCTGTGTCACGACCTGGCTCGGACCGAAGACGAGAATCCCCGCCCCGGTCAGGAGGGAGAGGACGGCGAACGCGGCGATCAGGAAGATCATGTTCGTGTGGAATGCGACGAATCGTTCCCTGATCTTCGGCTTGACGACACTCTTGATCGAGAAGCCGAGCACCAGCGACATGACCACGCAGCCGAAGCCGAGGGCGCCGATATATCCGTGCCCGTATGTCTGACCGAAAGGAATCGTGATTTCGGGATACACCATGCCGGTCATGACCGCCCCGCCGATGAGCCCGGCGAAGCAGTAGCCGGTCAGGATCATCCCCCAGAACCGGTGCTTCGCCCGCGACGAT
>JAGOCE010000269.1 GCA_017998915.1 Candidatus Ozemibacteraceae bacterium | reverse complement strand
CCGTGATTCCGGTCGTGTGATCCGACAGACCGACGGGCAAGCCGTATGCCTCACGCATCGTATCCATGGCCCGGAGGTTCACGTCTTCGAACGGCGCCGGATACTCCGTGGTGCAATGCATGAGCGTCACTTTTGCCGCGAGATGTGCCTGCCCGGCCCCTGTGGCGAGGGCGTCGCGGAACAGATCGCGTGACGGGGGTTCCCGGCGGTTCGAATAACCGAAGGCCAGCACGCCGAGAGCTTCCTCAACCTCGGGAAGGGTGGCCATACCCGTCGAGAGAATCACGGGAAGGCCGGTGCGTGCGATTTTCAGCAGCAACGGGCCGTTGGTGATTTCGCCCGAGGGGATCTTGAGCCGCTTCACGCCTAGTCGGACGAGCAGGTCGACGCTTTCCTCATCAAACGGCGTCGAAAGGAATTCGATGCCGAGTTCCGTGCAGCGCTTGAAGAGCTTCTGATGGGTTTCTTCGTCGAGCTCCAGCTTGCGCACCATGTCGAGTTGGGACTCGCGGGCGTCGGTCGTGAGAGTCTGGTACTCGGCCTTCGGGGCGTAGCGGCTGATGACGCGTTCCGCCTTGAACGTCTGGAATTTGACGATGTCGGCTTTTGCCTTCGCGGCGATTTCGACCAACTGCAGCGCCAGATTGGGGGAACCGTTGTGGTTGACCCCGGCTTCGGCAATGATCAGGGTTTGGTGATGCCGCTCAGACATTGGTCCTTCTCCCGTTCATGTATTGAATTTCGATCATGCCGCCGCTCACGGTTCGTGACGAGCGGGTTTGAAGCCCGCCCCCTCCAACACGACAAAACGATTGAATCATGCATGAGGGGCTCTGGGGAGATCGATGAAGCGTTTGCGCAGGAGGGGCTTGAAATCTGGTATGGAGGCGAGGCGGGCGATGATACGTTCCGTTGCGTGACCGTCGCCGTAGGGACTTGTCACGCTGGTGCAGTCGAGGTGGAAGGCCTTTCGGACGGCCTGGGCAATAGCGGTGCGATCGGGATGGCAGTCTATCACGGATGGGGCGCGCTCGCGGCCGGCCTGGCGGTCACCGATGTTCACGGTCGGTCTCTTCAGAGACGGGGCTTCGTAGATGCCGCTCGAGGAGTTGCCGACGACGGCATTGCAACAACTCATCGTGCTCAGATACAGAAGCTGGCCGAGCGATTCGCGCAAGCAGGCGTTGGGGTGCGTTGTAAGATATGCATCGATCTTCGCTCGGATCACGGATTCTCCGGGATCTGCATTTGGCGCGGTGAAAACGAGACCGACATCGGGGCCGAGCATGTCGAGAGCGGCAAGCAGTTCGTCCAGTTGGCGGTCGTCGGACATATTGCCGAGCGTGACGGGATGGAACGTGATCAGCAGATTCCGTTCGTGCAGGGAAAAGCCTAGGCGGCGTTCGACATCCTTGCGTTCCAGCAGGGGCATCTGCCTGATGACGTCGAGGCCCGTGCTGCCGGAGACGACGATGCGGTCAGGCTCTTCGCCGAGTTGCCGGACGCGTGCGGCTGCCGATTCCGAGGTCACGAAATGGAGATGGGAAAGTTTCGTCAGGCTGTGGCGAATCGCATCGTCGAACGCGCCTTCGGTGATATCTCCCCCGGCGATGTGGGCGATGGGGATCCGCATCAACAGCGCTGCCGTCGCAGCGGCGAGTATTTCGTATCGATCGCCGAGAATGAGGAGAAGATCGGGGCCCAGCCGGGAATAGGCTTCCGCGAAACCGGAAACGCCTCTGCCCGCCGCCCTGGCGCGTTCGGACCCGGCGTCACCGGCCAGTTTCAGATCAACACGCTCATTGATGACGAACCCGTCCTCCTCGATGACGTGAACGGTGTTGCCGTGATCCGGGCTGAGATGCGCGCCGGTGGCGATGATGTGCAGTTCGAACGCGGGATGTTCCCGTATCGCCCGCATGACGGGCGACAGCAGGCCATACTCTGCGCGCGAGCCCGTTATGACGCAAATTTTTCGCTTGTCCATTGTCGTATGTTAATAATATTAAATATTGTATTTATCAATTTTATATCTGGCGAGGTTTTCCGGTTTTGCAAACCAGACGGCGGTTTCGGCGATGCCGCGGCGGAGACCTTCGCGGCCGGCGAAGGCAGGTTCCCAGCCGAGGAGTTCGCGGGCTTTTGCGTTGTCGGCCCAGAGACGTTCGACCTCGCTGTTTTCGGGGCGCAGGCGCTGTTCATCGGTTTCGATCTCGAGGCGTGCGCCCATGACGTCGGCGATGAGATGGGCCGTATCGCCGATCGAAATCTCGTAGTTGCTGCCGATGTTTATCACCTGGCCGACGGCTTGTGACGAATCGGCGACGGCGATGAAGCCTCGGACGGTATCGGAAATATAGTTGAAATCGCGAGTCGGGGAGACGGCGCCGAGTCTGATCTTCCGGTTCCCGGCCGCGATCTGGGTGATGATGGTCGGGATGACGGCGCGGGCGGACTGGCGAGGGCCGTAGGTGTTGAACGGCCGGATGATGCTGACCGGCGTTCCGAACGCGTGATGGAACGACATCGCGATCTGGTCGGCGCCGATTTTCGAAGCGGAGTACGGCGACTGGGGCTGGAGCGGATGATCTTCGGTGATTGGGACGAACCGGGCCGTGCCGTAGACCTCGCTCGTCGAGGTGTGAACGACACGCGAAACGCCCAGCTCGCGGGCGGCCTGCACGATGTTGAGGGTGCCCTTCACATTCGTATCGATATATGTGTCGGGCGAATGATACGAATACGGAATGGTGATCAGGGCGGCGAGGTGAAGCACGATATCGCAGTCGCGCATCGCCTGCCGCACGCCGTGAGGATCGCGGATGTCGCCGGCGAAGATGTCGAGTTCGCGCTTGATTTCGTCAGGGGAGTGATCGAGCCAGCCCCAGCTGTTGAACGAGTTGTAGAGCACGAACGCACGTACGCGGTGACCCTGCCTGACCAGTTCTTCGGTCAGATGCGACCCGATGAAGCCGTCGGCACCGGTGACAAGAACGCGTTTGCCAGGGATGGGCATCGAATGCTCCTCAAGATATTGAATGAGTCTGCCACAGACGAAACCGTAGTGTGAGTATCAAAGAAGAGTAGCACGAACGTGCAACTGCGGAAAGGCCGGGTTTGTCCTGAGCTTGGCCAGGGGCGACAGGCTTGGCATGAACGGTATGAGAACGCTGGCCACTGATCGCTGATGGTTTGCGAAGAGGGGCCGGTTGAAGTATGTTGGGGTTGAACATTTCGCATTGGGAGGGGATCCTCTATGAAGCGAGCCGCAATTGCAGCAGTTATGAGCGTTTTCATGGCCGGCGCCGCCTGGGCGGGTCCGGCCGTGTATTTCACCGGGGAGATTGGTGCGAACCCCGATCTGTATCGGATCGATCTCGAATCGATGAAGGTTGCACGACTGACGACCGCATCCAGTGCCGAGATGCAGCCGGCCGTCACCGCAGGTGGGAAGACGATCGCGTTCGTTTCTGATGCCGCCGGAGCATCTTCTCTGTATCTCATGCAGACCGAGTCGCCGGAGGCGCCTTGGAAGAATTTCGCGATCGGCATGGGGGCATACGCCCATCCGGCGTTTTCGCCTGATGGAACTCAGCTAGCCGTCAGCTATGCGCCGGATCCCGAAGCGCCGCTGATGAACACGTGCCTTGCGATCGTCGATGTGAACGCCCGGACGCAGAAGATCCTTCTCGAAGGAAAAGATGTTCAGCCCGGTCACGAGGGAAGCGACGGGCCGATTCTCGTGCTCGACCGGCCCCAGTGGCTTGATGCGACGAACCTGGTGTTCGCGGCTCTCGAATACGCTGATGCCGAAAGCGGCAGGCTTACGAGCGCGACGCTGTACCGCGTGAATCTTTCCGACAAGACCGTCACCCGGCTGGCGGGCGGCGAGTCGTATTTCGACGAGAAGGGCGTTCCGCGGGGATTCAAGGCCTCCGTTCCCTGGTGCGCGGCCGAGGGATCGGTCATCACGTTTTCTGCGATCCAAGGGCATCTCGACCGCACGCCGATGAGCATGGCCGCCGATGCGAAGAACAAACGCGTTCTTCCCATCAAGGATCAGGATTACTGGGGGCCGGCGATCCAGGTTGGGGGCGAATATGTGTATGGCTTCCGCGATGACGAAGGCCGGCTCAGACTTGCCCTGACGACGAACGGCGGGAAGGGGCCGCGGCGCGTGCTGCCGTTCGAAGGCGCTGCCCTCGATCCGGTCGTGATACCGTAATTTCACCACGAAGACGCAAAGGCGCGAAGCGAACGAGCCGCTGAGATACCGAGACACAAAAGTTTATTATATTCCATATCAAATATAATTCTTTTTTTCTGTGCCTCTGCGACTCTGCGGTTCGTTTCTTTCGATGTGGTGCATCGATCCAGAGGTGAGGGAGTAAATGGATTTTGCGGTGTTGCGGCGGCATGTGGGTGAGACGGCGGCGCTCTGGAAGGGACGGCCACCGATCGTGGCGCGTGCTGTCGATTTGGCGCCGTCGGGGCTTGGACTGATTTTGAAGACGCCGGCGGGATGGGAGTGTTTGCAGATTCACCTGACTCCTGAGCAGCAGGGGTTCCGGCTGTCGCCTGGCTGGGAGGAGTCGCCGATCGAGTCACTTCTGACCCGGGTGATGAACAAGCACCTCAAAGATGGGCGTATCGAAGGGGTGGAGCTTTACGAAACGGCGCCCGGATGTGCGAACGATCGCATCGTGCGGTGGCGGCTGGTGACCCGGGATGCGTTCTTTCACACGTCGAAGCGGTTTACACTGATCGGCGAGTTCACCGGGCGGATCGCGAACCTGCTTCTCTGCGACGCCGACGGGATCGTCATCGAACAGGCGCGCCAGACGGGCAACAATCACCCACACGAGAGATATCGGCCTCCGGCGGCGCCATCCGCGAACATGCTCAACCCGGCAACGGCATCGAATGAACTCCTGGGCGAAATTCTCGCCGCGCCTTCGAAAACATGGCCCGACCGGCTGACGGCGTTTTCACCCCTTTCGGCAAAGGAACTCGCTTTCAGGCGCATGGCGGTTCCCGAAAGAGACGCGGTCACTCTCCTTCTCGATCTCGCCGTCGAAGCCGCCGCGCCCGACACTCCCGTGAGAATCTACACGCCGTCCGGTCGTGCCCCGGTTCTTAGCGTGTTCGAGGCGAGACATCTCGCCGCGGGCGGCGCCGGTGTGCGTGAAGAGACAACCGTCAATGCGGCCCTGGCCATGCTCGAAACGGAACTCCTTCGGCCGAGGCGGCTCGAATCGCTTCGGGAACAGGCCAGGGCAGGTTTCGAGCGCGACCTGAAGGCGAAGGAACGCCTGCTCGAGGCTCAAAGGTCGCTTCAGAGAGACTATGCGGATGCGGAGGCATGGCGCCGCTGCGGTGACCTGCTGCTCACGCATGGCCGCGACATCGTTCCCCGTATGACGGAAATCCGTCTGATCGATTGGGAATCCGGCGCCGAGGTCGTCATCCCGCTCGATCCGCTTCGCACACCGGCGCAAAATGCCCAGAAATATTTTCATCGATATAAAAAAGCCCTGCGGGGGCGTGAAGAGACGGCCCGGCGTATCGCCGACCTGCAGGGTGAGATCGCCTGGCTTCGCGAACAAATCTGGCTGTGCGAAAACGCCGATTCGGCCGCGGATCTGGTGGCCCTCCCATCGGCAAAACCGTGCAGGCGGAGAGGAATTCATGCAGGCCGAAACGAGGCCGAGAGGGCGCGGGTTGCCGCGAAGGCCGTCAAGCCGCTCGTCGAGATAGACGGATGCCGGTTTTATGTCGGGCGCAACGGGAGGCAGAACGATCTCGTCACCTTTCAGATCGGTAAGCGCGGTGACGTAT
>JAGOCE010000268.1 GCA_017998915.1 Candidatus Ozemibacteraceae bacterium | reverse complement strand
CATCTTGTTGGCCAGGGCGCGTGAGAAGACGAAATACAGGACGGGAAGGCGGTCCTGGGACTGGAGGGACCGGATGATGTCGAAGTGCCGATACTCGGTCTTCTCTTCGCCGCGCTTCCGGCGCTGCGGTTCATCTGCCTCCCCGTGCTTCCGGACCCGCTTGTTCAGTTCCTTGAAGGGAAGGAGCGCTTTTTTATAGTAAAAAGCATAGGAAAGCGGGACGGCCCGCTCGTTGTGGGAGATGACCGACACCTTGTGGTCGAGCACCGACTCGATCCAGTGCGCGAGCTCCGCGTAGTTGGGGATCGTCGCCGACAGGGCCAGGAACCGGACCGATTTCGGGGAAAAGATGATCGACTCCTCCCAGACCGTGCCGCGCTCGATATCGCCGAGATAATGTATCTCATCGAATATGACGTACGCCACGTCGGCGATCGCGGCGGGGTCCTCGACAGCCATGTTCCGATAGACTTCGGTGGTCATGATGAGAGCCTGGGCCTCGCGGTTGATCACGACGTCGCCGGTGAGGATGCCGACCTTGTCGCCGTACAGCCGTGAGAAGTCGCGGTATTTCTGGTTCGAGAGGGCCTTGATCGGCGACGTATAGATGATGCGCCGGTCGGTCTGGAGAATCTTCTCGATGAGATACTCGGCGACCAGGGTCTTGCCCGAGCCGGTTGGCGCCGCGAGAACGAGCGAGTGGCCGTTTTCGATCTCGGTGATGGCCTGGATCTGGAAATTGTCGAGGACGTAGCCGCGGTAGGTGATGTTCAAGTCCATAGTTATTCTGATGATGCCGCTTTCGTTTCGGTATTATATCGGATGATTTGTCCCGTCAGGGTTCGTTTGACCATGCGCTGTTCCTTCGGACTCCACTCCTCGGTCTCGACCATCGCATCGCCCGTCAGGACGGCCGTCGAGCTGGCCCGGTCGTAATCGAGGTGTCTTCCCTGCGCGAAGTGCTCGCGGTCCTTCACTTTCACGTTGCCGTCGAAGCGCAACCGTCGCGTACCACGGTCGCCTTCCATGGCATCGGCCGAGATGATCACCCACGAGTAGGTGGCCATGTCCCATGTGCGCTCTTCGAGCTTCACCGCTACGCCTGACGAAGCATTGATCGTGCCTGCGTCGTCGTTCCAGACGATGTCGGTGGCATCCAGCGTCATCTCGCGCGTCGAGCGCTTTTCCGAAAGTGACTCCTTTCGGAACAGGCGCGGCACATGCGTCGCGTGGATGCGCCGCGGCGTCTGATAGAGCCGTGCTCGCCCGCAGGTCAGCAGGTCGGGATCGCGCACGGCCCGCACGTTTCCCTCGAGGACCACGACCCCGCTCGCGAACTGCATCGAAGAAGCCGTGATCGTCATGTTCGGCGGCGTGTCGGGAATCAGGAACGGCTCGGTCGCGATCGGCCGAAGGCTTTTCCGCTGCGCAGCAACACTCTCCTCGGCTGAATGAGCCGGAAGCCCTGCCAGAAGAACGATACAAAGAATGATGATCACATGCTGCATTTCGAAGGGCCCAAGTATACCCGTCCCTTCCCGCGGTTACAAGTAGGCGCGCACTGCCGTGCGCGCTCCGGACATTGCCGTGCATGCGGGCGCACCGCCCGAATCCGCCGCGAGGCGGGATTGCGCAGGGAAGCGGAGCGTGGTATATGATGTGCGACCTGCTTTCCCCCTATTCTACTTGAGGAGATCAACAGCAGAATGAAGCCGATCCGAACGTTCGTCGTGGTTCCAAGCCTTCCGGAGCCGCTCAAGCGCCTGAAAGACATGGCAATGAACCTCTGGTGGTGCTGGAATCCCGAAGCCATCGGGCTTTTCCGCCGGCTTGCCCCCATCGAGTGGGAGCGAACCTATCACAACCCCGTCAAGATGCTTGGCTGCATGTCGCAGGAGCGGCTGGCCCTGAAGGCGCAGGACGACGGCTTCCTCGCCCACCTTGAACGCGCCTGGAACTCGTTCCAGGATTACATGGCCGACAGGCAGACGTGGTTCGCCAAGAAATACGGCTACTCCGAGAAGCCCGTTATCGCCTACTTTTCGGCAGAGTTCGGCATCGCGGAAAGCTTGCCTCTCTACTCCGGCGGCCTCGGCATGCTTGCCGGCGACCATTTGAAATCGGCCTCCGATCTTGGTCTTCCGCTCGCCGGCGTCGGTCTTCTCTACCGGGTCGGATACTTCCAGCAGTCGCTTGACGCGAACGGCTGGCAGAAGGAAAGCTACCCGGAAAACGACTTCCACAACATGGCGATCCAGCCCTGTCTCGACAAGAAAGGCAACCAGCTTTCGGTCGAGGTCATCCTGCCGGGCCGCACCGTGAAGGTGCTCATCTGGAAGTCGCAGATCGGGCGCGTGCCACTGCTGCTCCTCGACACCGACACTCCGGCCAACACCCCTGCCGACAGGCGCATCACCCGCGAGTTATACGGCGGCGACGTCGAGACGCGCATTCAGCAGGAGATCGTTCTCGGCATCGGCGGCCTGCGCGCGCTCCACGAGCTCGATATGCACCCGACCGTATATCACATGAACGAGGGCCACTCGGCGTTTTTGGCCCTTGAACGCATCGTGGTGGCGATGGAACGGCATCAGCTCAATTTCCGTGAGTCGCTCGAACTCACGCGCGCCAGCAACGTGTTCACGACCCACACCCCCGTCCCGGCCGGTATCGACGTCTTCACCAAGGAGATGATGGAAAAATACTTCTCGGTGTATTATCCGAAGCTGGGCGTCAATTGGCAGGAGTTCCTCGACCTCGGCTGGCAGAACAACACGCCGAAGGGCGACGGCTTCTCGATGGCGGTTCTCGCGCTCAATCTGTGCGGCCACGCGAACGGCGTCAGCAAACTGCACGGCTACGTATCGCGCAAGATGTGGGGCAGCCTGTATCCGAACGTTCCCTTCCAGGAGATCCCGATCGACTCCGTCACGAATGGCGTCCACGTCCGCTCCTACATGTCTCAGGAACTGTCGACCTTGATGGACCGCTATCTGGGCCTGCGCTGGATCAACTCGCCCGGCGACCACACCGTCTGGCAGAAGATCGAGTCGATTCCTCCCGAGGAACTGTGGCGCACTCACGAGCGGCGTCGCGAGCGCCTCGTCGCCTTCGCCCGCCAGCGCCTCCAGCATCAGCTCTCATCCCGCGGCGCCCCTCCGGCCGAAATCGCGGCGGCGGGCGAAGTGCTCAACCCCGAGACCCTGACGATCGGCTTCGCGCGCCGGTTCGCCACCTACAAACGCGCGACCCTGCTGTTCCGCGACAAGGAACGCCTGATCCGCATCCTGACCAACAAGGACCGGCCGGTCCAGATCATCATCGCCGGCAAGGCCCACCCGAAGGACGAGCCGGGCAAGCAGTTCATCAAGGACATCGTCCAGCACTGCAAGGACGAACGGATCCGCCGTCACGTCGTGTTCATCGAGAACTATGACGTCGTTGTCGCACGCTACCTCGTGCAGGGCGTCGATGTCTGGCTCAACAACCCGCTCCGGCCTCAGGAAGCCAGCGGAACCAGCGGCATGAAAGCCTCCGCCAACGGCGCGTTGAACCTGTCCGTGCTCGACGGCTGGTGGGACGAGTGCTTCAATCCCGAGGTCGGCTGGGCGATCGGCGGCCGCGAGGAGATTTCGGACCTCAACTACCAGGATGAAGTCGACGCGAACTCGCTGTATGAACAGCTCGAAAAGGACATCGTCCCCAAATATTATGAGCGGAGCAGCGACGGACTGCCGCGGAGATGGATCACCATGATGAAGAGCTGCATGAGTCAGATCTGCCCGGTGTTCAACACCAATCGCATGGTGGGCGAATACAACGACCGGTTCTATATGACGGGAAATAAACGTTACAAATCACTCTCGGGCAGCGATTACAGCAAGGTGCGCGATCTGGCGGCCTGGCTCGGGAACCTCCGTGGCTGCTGGAACAACATCCGGATCGAGAACGTCGAGACGGTCGGCGGCGACGAGCAGAAAGTCGGACAACCCGTCGAGGTGAAGGTCCGCCTGTATCTGGACCGCTTGCAGGCGAAGGATGTATCGGTTCAGGTATATTACGGAACCGTCGGCTCAGACGGCTTGATTGGAGAAGGAACATTCGCCGATCTCAAGCCGATCGAGGAGAAGGACGGACGCTCGCTGTTCGCCGGCGCGATCACCCTTTCGAAGAGCGGTCGCCAGGGCATCTCGGTGCGCGTCCTCCCGCACCACCCCGAGTTGATCCACCCGATTCTCACCGGCCACATCCTCTGGGCCTGATCGAAAACACTCCGAACGAAACACCGGGCGGCCATGGTCGCCCGGTGTTTCGTTCAGGTGGAGCTGCGATACAACGCGAGAATCGCGGCTCGACTCGGGTGTCTGAGTTTCTGCAGCGCCTGGCTCTCGATCTGCCGGACACGCTCGCGTGTCAGACTGAGCAGTTTCCCGATCTCCTCGAGCGTGTGAGACCGGTCGGTCTGGAAGCCGAAGCGCTGTTGCAGGACGATGCGTTCCCGGTCCGTGAGCGCGGCAAATAGCTTCTGGACGTCGTCCTTCAGCGCCTTTTCCGATGACAGGATCTCCGGATCCCCTTTCGGGTCCGTGATGACGTCGCTCAGAACGAGATCTTCCTCGTTATCGACCATCGTGGTGTCGAGCGAGACGACGTTCGGCGTATCGGCGAGGAACTTTCGAAGCTCTTCCGGATTCATGCCGACTTCTTCCGCGAGTTCTTCCATCGTCGGCTGGCGATTCAGGTGCTTCCGTAGCGTTTCCTCGGATTTTTTCAGACGCAGCCCCGTGTGAATCCGATTCAGGGGTATCCGAATTGTATTCGTATGCATCGAGACGGCCTGGATCATGGCCTGCCGGATCCACCAGACCGCGTAGGAGATGAAGCGCACGTTCCGCTTGTGGTCGAACCGCTTCGCGGCGCGCAGGAGTCCGAGATTCCCGACCGCGATCAGGTCCTCGAACGGAACGTCGTTGATGAACTTGTACCGTTTCGCCACCGAGACGACGAAACGGAGGTTCGCCATGATCAGGCGCTTCTCTGCCTGCCTGCCGGATGGCCCGCCCGCCTTGACCTTTGCAAGCAGCAGCTCTTCCTCCTTTCGCGAAAGGGGAGGATACTTTTTCAGCTCGCGGAAATACTGCCGCAGAAGCTGATCGGTGGCGGTATTGCGCCTGTATCCGCTCATCATGCGGCTGCATTCTCCGAAGCACAGAGCCTGAGAGCCTCTCTCATCGACGACACCTCAAACCTTTGTTTCGGCACATTTCCCCCATTCCATGAGAAGAAAATCCCGGGCTGGGAAGGGATGCAAATGGAGAGATGACCCTGTGTCGGGAATGTGGAGTCTTTATCCCTGCCTCGGCTGGAGACGAAAATGGGCCGCAAGAGTTGCAAGCACGCCCGTCGTCCCGCGCCGGGGGGAATACAGGAGCGGGACCTTCGCGTCCCGCGCCGCCGCGGTGATCTCCCGGAGCATGGTGTGGGAAACCTGCTTCAGAATGATGACGACCGCGATGACGTTGCCGATGCCCTGCCTGGCGCCGCCAAGGCCGACGAAGCCGCTGATCCATTCCACATCGAGATTGTGATGTGCCAGCATTTCCCGATACGCGGCGCCGACGGCATCGCCCCCGACGATCAGCACGCGTCGCCCTTCGAAATCATAGGTCGCGATCGGAGTCTCGGCGGGTTTGCCCGCATCGTCTTCCTCGTGGCAGATGCTGCAGATCTCGTCTTGCAGCGCCGGACGGGGAAAGGGAAAGGTGGGCATGTGTTCCCGACAGGCATCGCGATCACAGATGGGAACCATCGGAAGACGGGGTCGCAGGGCGGCGAGGAGGGCGGAATAGGGC
>JAGOCE010000267.1 GCA_017998915.1 Candidatus Ozemibacteraceae bacterium | reverse complement strand
GCCGACGTTGTTGAGCAGGATCGACAGGTTGCACTCGACGAAATCGCCCTTGATCAGAGTCTTGCCGAACAGCTTCCTGTGGACGATGCGCGGCTGGGGGCGCTTTCCAAACATGCCGGCGAGAATGGCGTGCGGGACCGGCATGAAGTCGGAGCCAGCCCGCATGTAATACTGGAGTTTGCGCACGACCTGGTGCGGGGCGAGGTCGCTCTGGGGAATGAGCGACACGACGAAGCCTTCTTCCGTGTACGGGTCGATGATCGCATGAAGACTCACGTTCGGAACCGGCGGGATGGTCAGGCCCGAGACGGCGCCCTGGAGCAGACTCAGGAATTTCAGGGGGTCCGAGATGGGGATCATGCTCGAGGCAACGTCGCCATGCGGGGACGAGCGACAGTCGATTCCCCAGACGATCACGCCGCCTTCGGCGTTCGCGAACCCCGACAGGGCCTTGCCGAAATTGTCACGATCATGGTCGGACAGCTTGCGTCCGCGGCCGTTGTCGCTGGAGCGCTTGAAGTCGAGGAACAGTTCTTCCGACTTCCGGTTGTCGATGAACTCCTGGATGCCCGCGAGCCCCTCCGATACGAGCTTGTCGAAGATCTCGCGCGCTCTGCTGACGCTTCTGATGTCATTCATGTGTTTGCACCTGCAAGGTTGATTCTATCACACCGACATGATACCTCCGTTCGCCCTGAGCTTGTCGAAGCCTGTCCGGAGCCTGCCGTGGCGAGTGCATTCGTGCTTCGACGGGCACAGCGCGAACGGAATCGAGTATGCCGGTGATTGTCGTGTTCCATGTGAGACGAGCAGAAAAGATCAATCCGGCTGCCTGAACGGGGGAATGTATCCTTTCGGAAAGGTGAATGTCTGGTGCCGCTTCCGGTAAAATTCCAGCCCCAGCAGGCCGATTTTCGTCTCGATATGGATCGGGGCATTGGTATCCAGCTTCAGGGCCGTCGTGCGATCGACGGAGAGGGAGATTCTTTCACCTTTCTTCAGCCAGGAAACGACGTCGATCGTGTAGGTTTCCGACGAGCCCCTGCCGTTCCGGGAAGACGAGCGGTGCTCCTGGATATCGAGGACGGTCGTGTCGTGTCCGACGATTTTGATGGGAACCAGGCCATTCACGCATGTGGCGGCAACATACGCGAACAGCACGTAGACGACGACGTTCGCCAGCACATCGCCGGCTTCGATCTGCCGAAGTCTGTACAGATCATTGCTGGTGAGAGATGAGAGAGGGTATCTCCTGTCGCAGGTGACAGCACATGTCAATGCAAAGTAGATGGTATGCAACACGGCGAGGCTGATTCCGGAGACGAGGATCGACACGGGATACGAGTGAATGAGCTCGAATCTGAACCAGAAGTGATTCAGCAGAAACATCAGAAAGCCGGGAACGACCACTCTCCGGAAGAGGATTGCATCTGCCGGCTTCGTTTTGTTTCCCATATCGACCTTTCAGCGGGAGCTTATCTGGAACTGGAGAGCCAGCGTTCGAGCAGCGCCCGAGCTTTCACGGGATCATCGACCTTCGCGATTCCATAGAGAAAATCATCGCGCTGTCGCAGCAGAACGCCTTTGTAGAGCTGGTCCTGGGCGAAAAGGGTAACACCGGCCCGGGAATCTCCTTCGACGGACGGCGTGATGCCCGACTGGCGAAGGGAGTCGGCATACTGGTCGAGACAGGCCGCAGCCGAAGCGGGCGAGCCGGCCGTGACCACGAAGAGCTTCACCGGCGTTCCATCAAGCGAGGCTTCGGCGGTGAGGCCGTGCGGGAAAAACCGGTAGCCCAGCAGGCTTTCGGCGACGAACTTCTCGGTGCGCGAGGCGATGCCGGGCGCCTGTATGAGAGCCAGTTCCTGCGGCCAGGAGGACGGGGGGAGTTTCTCGGACACCGCCTGCGCGCAGGCCAGGATGGCTTCGCGGGCCGGCGGTTCCCTGCCGGACGAGTTGATGCGCACGAAATACCGGTCTTGGAAAAACAGAAGCTGGGTGGGGGAAATCTCTCCCTCGACGCCGACCTGGACTGTTTCCCCCTCGGGGTTCCGGTAGTTGCTGTAGATGCCGAACGCATCGAGCGGCGAACCCATGCGGTAGATGTCGATGGCCAGTCCGACTTTCGAACGTTCGCCGGCCTTGTAATAGCCGGCCGCGGCTGAATCGAGGCCATACGGCAGATACAACTCGGCTTCGCCGTTGATGTGCTCGTACAGCGTGTCGCGGGTGAACGTTTCGGGTGCCCCGTCGGCGATCCATCCGGGATGGAAGCCGGGGGCAGGCAGGAGGTCGGAGCACGAAGCGTCGCTCACCTGCCTCGAAGCCGCTTCTCGAGCCGGGGCGGACTGGCCCGCCGGAACCGGGGCGGGGACCTGTGCACGACTCGAAGACAGGAAGCCGAACGAAAGCAACAGCAGGCCCAGCAGCGCTGTTCGGCCGGTCCTGAGAGTGGATGTCGCGGGCAGGTGCGCGCCGGTGAGCATGATGCCGGCTCCCGGTCAGGCCAGGAGGGCGCGCGCGGCGCTCATCTTGGCGGCGATATCCAGCCCGTGCGCGCACCGCGCGACGCAGCCGGAGCAGTTGCCGCAGGCGTGGGCCGACGCGGCCGGATCGAGATCGCGGTAGGTGGCGCGGGCGAGTTCCATGTTTCTATATCCTTCGGCATACATGAGGCTGCGGTTCACGACGCTGATCGAGACATGGTTCGGACAGGTGGCTTCGCAACGCGCGCACAGCCGGCAGTAGATGCCGTCGACGGCTTGCGAATACCGCTCGAGGCGGTGCAGATCGGCCGCGGTGAGTTTCATTCCCATCACCGACAGGTCTTCCTTGAGCATCGCCATATCCTTCATGCCGGGAATCGCGGTCGCGACGTTGGTGTCCGCTAAAACCCACTTGAGCGCCGCCTGGTGCGGGGTCGCCGTGTCGCCGGCCGGGACCTGGTAGCCGCCGATCTGGGTTTTCATCGCGATGATGCCGACGCCGGCGGCCGCGGCGCGGGCGATCGCAGCCTTCAGCTCGGGCGGGCTCTTGAAATTGTAGCCAACGAGGACCGTGTCGAAGAACTTGTCGGGGTCGTCGACCACGGCGTTGATGATGTCGGCCTGGTCGGTGTGCGTCGTCACCCCGATGAACCGGATCTTGCCTTCCTTGCGCAGGCCGGCGAGCGCTGCCCGCACGTTCGGGTCGAAGAGACGGTCCCTGTTCCCGTTCGTGACGTTGTGAAGCTGGATGATGTCGATATGGTCGGTCTGCAGCTGGGCAAGGCTGGTCTCGACGTCCTCGATGATTGCCTCGGGGGTGACGGATTTCCCCTTCGTCTTCGTGGCGACGATGACCTTGTCGCGACAGCCCTTGAGGGCTTTGCCGACGATCTCCTCGTTCCGGCCGTTCATGTAGACGCGCGCGGTGTCGACGTAGTTGATACCCATGTCGAACCCGGCCCGGATCACCTCGGGTTCGGGAGTGAGCATCGCCCCGAAGCTGACGAGGGCCACCTTGAGCCCGGTCCGACCCAGCGTCCGATACACGGGAACCGGCGGGAACGCCGCTGCCCCCGACGCCAGCTCCGCCGCACGCACGATGTCGATTCCCGCCGCCAGCGATGCGGTTCCCAGAAGGGTCATTTTCAGAAATTCTCTTCGCTCCATGGAAATATTCCTCCCAGTATATGATTACTTCGGTTCGGAACCCCAGGGGCGCGGAGCTTCGCGGACAATCCTGGGTCGTGGTGGAAACACGAGCGTCAAATCGATCGTCAGGCCGGAAAACAGGTTCGCGTCGATCCGGTCTTCGGCGCCGAGATAGACCGGTTTTCCGAAATTCCCGTCTGATTCGAGCCGAAAGATCGTGACGATGCGATCGGCCGGGTGGACCAGCCAGAACTCCCGGACCCCCGCCTGCTCGTACAGGCGGCGCTTCCGGATCATGTCATGAGATGCCGTCGACGGCGAGAGGATCTCGATGACGAGATCAGGCGCGCCGCGAATGCGCTTGTCGTCTGTTTTTGCGGGATCGCACACGACGGCCAGATCGGGGCGGAGGACGGAGCGGGCTTCGGCATCGGATTCGTTGCCCCGGGGGAGAATGACGTCCGGCTCAGGGAATACTTTGCAGGTTTTTCCACGGAGAAACGTTCGAAACTGCGTGATCAATTCCGCCAGGATTTCCTGGTGATCGAGGCCTGGCGCCGGGGTCATGTCGAAAGCTTCACCGTCGATGATCTCCCAGCGCTCGTCTTCGGGCCAGGTCAGATAATCGGCATAGGTATACGCGGCCGTGGGCGACGTCCGTTGCTGCGCCATGAACTTCTCTTCTCCTGAAAATTCACGCCTATCATATCACAATGCCCGAAATGGATTCTGCGGTGGACGGAGATTAGGAAAAGCTGGTATCATCGACGTTCCGTTATGGATATCTCGTCGTGGGCGGTCGTTCTCGGAATCTCGTTCGCTCTGGGGTGTGATGCGTTCGCCGTCGGCCTTGCCGTCGGAACGCGCATGCCGGAGCGGAGGGCACGATTCCGGTTGTGGTTCCATTTCGGATTGTTCCAGTTCCTGATGACGATGGGCGGGTGGTTGGTCGGTCGAGAGATCATCCCCCTGGTGAAGGACTGGGACCACTGGATTGCCTTTGGCCTGCTCGCTTTCATCGCGGCAAGAATGCTTCGCGAGAGCTTCCAGGTGGAAGAAGAGGAGAGCGGGAATTCCCGAGACGGTGCCGGAGCCCAGCCTGCCCGCAAGGATCTGACGCGCGGGTGGTCGCTTGTCGCCCTCTCGTTCGCGACGAGTTTCGATGCCCTCGGGGTTGGGTTCAGTCTCAGCATGACTGCTCAGTCCCTCTTCTGGGAATCTGTCTGCATCGGATTCATCGCTGCCGCCATGACCTGGACGGGGCTGCGGCTGGGCAGGGTTCTTTCGATTCAGTTCGGAAAACGCGTCGAAACAGTCGGTGCTATTATATTATTCGTTATAGCCTTCAAACTGTTGTCGATCTGACAGGATGAAGACACCAGGAGGGGAGTGAATCCATGGCAAACAAGCTCATCATCATCGGCTCAGGGCCGGCGGGTCTCACGGCGGCGATCTATGCCGCGCGCGCGGGGCTGTCGCCCCTGGTTATCGAAGGATTCATGGCCGGCGGCATGCCGGGCGGCCAGTTGATGACGACCTCGGAAGTCGAGAATTTCCCCGGCTTCCCGACGGGCGTCATGGGCCCGGAGCTCATGTCGAAGATGCGCCAGCAGGCCGCGCATTTCAGCACCGCGTTCATCACCGAGGACGTGAACGAAATCGATTTCTCGAAGCGGCCGTTCACGGTCAAGACCTCGTCGAAGACGCTCGAGACTCATACCGTCATCATTGCGACGGGAGCGAGCGCGCGAAAGCTCGACCTTCCCTCCGTGCAGACGTTCTGGGGCAGGGGCGTTTCCGCCTGCGCGACGTGCGATGGGGCGCTTCCGATGTTTCGCAACCAGGATATCGCCGTCGTTGGCGGCGGCGACACGGCGATCGAGGAGGCGACCTTCCTGACCCGCTTCGCCTCGAAAGTCCTGCTGATCCACCGCCGGAACGAGTTCCGCGCGAGCAAGGCCATGCAAGAGCGGGCGCGAACCCATCCCAAGATCGAGCTGGTTCTCGATTCGGTCGTCGAGGAGGTCGTCGGAGATCGCGTCATGACCGGCCTGCGTGTGAAGAACGTGAAGACCGGCGTCGTGTCGGAACGTTCCTGCAAGGGCCTGTTCATGGCGATCGGGCATACTCCCAACACGGCCTTTCTCGGCGGTCAGTTGAAAGCCGACGAAGCAGGATATCTCGCCGTGCGCCATCCCTCGAGCGCCACGTCGGTCGAAGGCGTCTTCGCCTGCG
>JAGOCE010000266.1 GCA_017998915.1 Candidatus Ozemibacteraceae bacterium | reverse complement strand
TTCGAGCTGGTAGGGGGTTTGAGTCTTCATGTCTGAGATGTGCGAGATGATCCCCTGCACGTTGAGATAGAGGTTGTTGCGGTATGTCTTGTCGGTGCCGAGCAGCATGCCGAAGAAGTTGCTCTGGAACCGCGGCCCGATGCGGCCATCTTGCCACGACGCGAACGTCTTCGTCGGCGACCAGGCCACCTCGTAGCGCATCAAAAAATCCTTCGACAGCGTCACGTTGCCGTCGACCGCGAACGTCTCGTCGATCGGATATTCCGAGCGCAGCGTGCCGCGCGGCGTCAGGTCGATCACCGGCAGGCGCTCCTTGAGCCAGAGGTAGTGGTATCGTATCTCATATTTTTTGAAGGCGCTGTTGAAGCCGAGGTGATACTGTTCTCGCACGCGGGTATCATCTTCGCGCATCAACGGCGTGCCAAACAGGGTCATGCGGGCGGCCTCTCGCTGGAACGCTGTCGCCCACCGGCTGTAGATGCTCGGCAGCTCGCTCGCCTGAAAGACCGGCATGTAATGGAAATCCCAGCTCATTTTTTTATTTATATAATATGTAGTTTTTATAGCCGGCACTTCTTTTTTGTCGCGATTGTAGTCATTGGCAAGGCCGTTGTGGAAACGGCGCGAGTTGATCTTGTCGATGAACGAGACCTTGTCACCGCTTCCGAGCGTGTCGACCAGCAGGCCCGTCCTGACGTCGAAGTTGCCGGCTTTGAACTTGTAGTAGCTCTCGCCGAGATATGAGCTCCAGGACTTGTTGTCCTCCTCCTGATAGTAGAGGCCGTTGATGCTGACGAGCGCCTTCTGCCCCTTCGCGCCTTCCTGTTCGAGGTCGATGCGGAGCTGGTCGAAGGAGGAAAACCTGTTGTATTTCCAGGAGTGCCGGCCGGTGATCGTCGGCCGCTTCACGGGCTTTTCCTCGGGTTCTGGAGCCGCCGGCGCCACGACCGTCGGGGGTGCCCCATCGTCGCCCTTCTCGATGATGATCCGCGGCATCTGGAACACCTCGCGCGCGCCGGGCACGGTCGAAGCCATATCCGCGCCGGTGGCGGCGATTCCGGCAGAGGTCCGGATACCGATCAACGCGGGCAACACGACGATCAGAAGGGCGCAGAAATTCACGGCAAGCCGCTTTCCCGACCTTCGGCTACCGGAAAAGGCCGCGCGACACCGTTCCGAACAGAGCGGACCGGCGATTGGAACCAACGACACGTCGAGCGTGGTCTGCCTCCAGAGTCTTTCTCACCTCTCTCATCGGCATTTCTCCCCCGACTCCGAAATTTGCAGAAACGGCCGGAATGAAAAATCCCGACCGGGCCGTCGGGCTCGATCGGGATCTCGAATGCAGAACGGAGATCAGCTCTTTTTCATGTTGCGCTCGCTGAAGGTTTCGGCGTCGAGCTGGAGATCATACTGGATCGCGTTGATCTTCAGCTGGGTCGAGGTGTTCTTGCGCAGGTCCTTCATCTCGACGAGCTTGGGGGTCCAGATGTCCTGGATCTTCTCGATATTCGACGCGACCATTTCCTTGATCACCTTTTCAGGATTCTTCTTGTCATACATAACCGCTTTCAGGATGACCATCTTGTCTTTCGAGACGTAGAGGTTTGTCTTTGCGTAGCTGGTCTTGCCGTCGTTCTTCACGGTGTCGATGACCCAGACGGCCTCTTCGCCCAGCATTTCCTCGCGCAGGTTCGAGCAGGTGAAGTCGGAGGCGTGGATGTCATCCATGTCTTCGTAAGTGAAGTCGCTCGAGACAAAGGCCATGCCGAAATCATCGGAAACAATGCGCCGGATGTTCTTCATCGCCGAGAGGTAGATGCGCTTTTCGCGCTGGCGGTTCTTCTCATTCACGAGATAGGTCGTGTCCTTGATGTCGGCCGGCGACAGGAAGTGGATGAAGTTGTCCTTGTTGTCGTTGTCGGCCTTCTGGCGGTAGATATCGAGCTTGCGGGTGCGCTTGCCTCCATCGGCGGAAATGAGCACCATGTCGGTGTCGGCCTTCGAGGTTTTCCCGACATACCGGTTTTCGACGCCCTGCAGCACCTCGTCGGCCGTCATGGCCCAGAGGCTCTGCCCAAAGCACAACACCGCCGCGATCAGAATTCCAGCGATACACAACCGTTTCATACCCGCTCCTTTCAAGCTGCGCAGCCCGTATTGCCGATCGGCTCCGGACCGTTTTCACAAACGGGGCAACCCCGATCCGGATTGCCCCATCCGTCATTTCATTGTATCAAATTCGCTCCTGCCACTGAAGCGGCCTGTTGAGCGTCACTGGAAAAGGGGCTACAATGGCGGGGCGGGGAGGAACAATGCAGATGCAGATACCATCGGACAACCAGGATCTCGACACCCTTCTTCCGAAAACGGTGAAAGTCGATCTCGACACCCCTCTTGAATCGGCCTGGACGGTCCTGGCGATCGTGTCGGGCGTGGGCTGCTTTTTCATCCTCCAGATCGGCTTCCTCGGCGGCAAGCACTCCCCGCCAGATCCGACGGTCCTGAAATACCTGCCGACCGGGCTTCTTTTGCTCGGGTTCTTCATCGCCCTGCGCAAGTTCACCGACAACTACTACATCGTCGACCGTCAGCGGAAGGCGGTCTTCTACCATTTCGAGCTTGCCGTAATCCGCTCCGTGACCGAGTATCTCCGGTTTTCCGACATCGATTCGGTCGTCGTGAACGGATCGATTCATACCTCGAAAAATTCGCGGTGGTATGAATACGGAATTCTGCTCGTGGAGCGCGGCGGCAAGACCCACGCGTTCAGCGATTCGGTACGGGAATTTGGGCTTGCAGCCCTGAACACGCGAGCCGAGACGCTTTCGAAAATCATCGGATGCAGGCTGGTCCCGGGGGTGTCCGAACACGCCCTGACCATCACCCCGGGAGGAGCGAGCCAGGTGATCATCGTGTCGACCCATACCCCGCTGAACGCGAACTCCATGAACCTCGCGAACATTCAAATTTCTGGGTGGGTCGGCGTGCTGATCCTCTTGCCCGTGATCGCCTTTTTCGGGTTCATCTTCTGGGCGGCCCTCCGATGAAAGCCGGCTCCTGACATGAACTGGATGTCCTGGCTCGAAATCCTGCTCGTCATCGTCGTTCTGGGAAAATGCTTCACCATGTTCGTCTTTCCGCGCATCCTGTCGCGCTGGCTGGCACTGAATCACAAGATGACGAGCGAGGAAGGCTATGTGGCCGTTCCCGACCTGTCCTCCCTGCAGGGCTGTGAAGGTATCGCGCTTACCGACCTTCGGCCATCCGGGAAAGCCGACATCGACGGCCGGAAGCTGGATGTATCCGTCCGGCAGGGCATCGTGAAGAAAGGCACCCGCATCAGGATCGTCGAGGTCTGGGCCGGAAATCTGTATGCGAAGCCAGTCTCCGACGAAGGTCAGCCATCGGCACGTCCCTGATGTAATCCTGCCCGCAGGGGTCCTGACGCGAAAGCTTCCGGTCAGGCTCTCACGGCCGGAACCCCGGCTGTGCACTCGAGGATGACGACGGTGAAATCGTCAGGCTGGGCCGCCCCGGTTTTCGTGAAGGGATGTTCCTGGAGCAGTGCCGTGCAGGCCTCTTCCAGCGGCCGCCACTTCTGACCTTCGACGAACTTCTGGAATACGAGGAAGAGGTCATTGGCCGCCCCTGCCCCAAGCGATTCCACCAGGCCGTCCGTGTACAGCACCAGGCGTTCGCCTGGTTTCAGCGTGACGGAAACCGGCTGCACCTTGAATGTCTGCCCAACGCCCACCGGGAGCCCCTTCGCCTCGACGAACTCGGTCGAACCGTCAGGCCGCCAAAGCAGTGGGAGTGGGTGGCCGTGCTGGAAAAACCGGATCTCGCCGCGCGCGGTGTCCACCCAGAGCAGGCCCAGGGTCATCAGCCGCTTGCGCCGCATGACGGCTGTGATGGTGGCGTTCAGCCTGGTCAGCAGGTCTTCCGGGGTCGCCGTGGGACCGGCGAATGAGGTGACGATGGCCTTGGACATGGCCATGATCAGCGCCGCGGGGATTCCGTGGCCGGTGACATCGCCGATCAGCACCAGCAGCTGGTTTTCGTTGATTTTTGCATAATCGAAGTAATCTCCGCCGAGATGGGTCGCGGGGCGGGAGAGCCCCGTGACGCGGAATTTGCCCAGCACCAGGGGGGCCTTGGGGAACAGCTGTTCCTGCACCTGCTTGCCTGCGCTCATTTCCTCGAGAGTCTCCATCATTTCGTTGAAGGTGTGCGACAGGTCACCCAGCTCGTCCTTCTGGAAACTGGTGAGGCGGAATTTCGTGTTCCTGGCTTTCAGTGCCAGCAGACCGCGCCCGAGGCTTCCGATCGGGCCGAGGAACGTGTCGGCAAGCACCCATCCCAGCAGAAGGGTGATCACGAAGGCGGCCAGCAGGCCCAGGAAAATCGTGCCGCGCAGTTCCGCGAGCGTTCTTTGGATGGGCTCTTCCGGCACCAGGGCGATCAGGGAGTAGCCCTGCAGCTGCCTGCCAGGCTGGCCGACGGCGATCCAGCGGCGACCCTGCCAGGAGAACCGGTCGACCTGCACATCCTGCGTCTGGCGGACCCGCAGCGCAAGGAACCGCAGGTCCGAAGAGCCCCGCCCCGGCTCGGGACTCCAGCGATCGATCCCGTCTTCGACCGCAAAGATCCGGATGCCCCGTTCCCCCGGAGACCGCGGTGTCAGGAAGGTCTGCTGAAGATACCGCTGGCGCACCTTCATCTTCGGGATGGACCCGGCAATGAAAGCGGCGGGGCTGTCGGGCTCGGAGTAGAAATCCCAGTAGAAGAACACCTCGAACTTCGGGAAGACGAGTTCCCGCACGCCGCCGGGCGAATTGAGGATCTCGGAGATGCCGATTTCGGCGCTCTCGGTGATCGACTCGACGAGGTAGTCGTCAAGAGCGCCTTTTGCGGGCTCGGGCACCCGGATTGCCCGGTCGGGAACGTACTGGTGCGCCGCATCCCTGAACATCTGGTCCATGACCCTTGTCGTGAGGGTGTCCCGGGTCATCTGGCCGCCGGCCTCGACGGACACTTTCCCGCTCCCGTCGCGCAAGGCCAGCTCCTGGAAATGCTGGCGCGCCAGGCCGCTCTCGGTCAGCCGCTGGAACCGGCCAAGCGAGGCAGGCTGCCGGAACAGACGCCGATAGACGTCCATGTTCCGCCGGAACCGCTGGGACTCGTCGAGAAACCCGTCGTCAGCCGCTTTGAGCGCATCCGCGCCCGCTTTCCGGGCATCCTCGGTCATGCTCCGGCCGGTTTCCAGGAACGTGCTGTAGGAGAGGGCCAGAATCACCATGAACGGGATCGCCAGGGCATACAGGAAGAGCAACAACAGTTTCACGCGGATCGACACCCAGGAATCGCGGCCGAGCACGATCCAGCGGATGCCCCATACAAGCCAGGCGAGACCGAAGATGCAGACGGCGGCGTGCGCCGGAAGCCGCGTGAACGGCCCGTCGAGCGGGGATTCCGCGACGCCCAGGTAATAGGTGTGATCGCCGGCGGACATGCGGACCCAGGTGCGGTCATCGAGCCTGACGAATGGAAGATGGCCGGCCGGAATCGCGTGCGGCAAGAGTTCCATGGTCGACGACGCCGGCCCGCCCCAGAGGGGGATGATGGCCCCGTCCCGGTTTCGGGCGAACAGGCGGGCACCTGGTGGAAGCCGGAGCCGGGGAAGCGCATGCCGCAGAAGAGCGACGGGGGGAGGCGGCTCCCATACGGCAAACAGGAGTCCGCCCTCGTTGGTGAATGGATCTATATCCCAAAATACATATCCCTGGCCGGTCTGACCGCGAAACCTGATAAGGGTTTCGCGCTGGTGGTGCATGCCGTTGAATTTTTGCCCGAACAGCGCTCTGACCGCGTTCAG
>JAGOCE010000011.1 GCA_017998915.1 Candidatus Ozemibacteraceae bacterium | reverse complement strand
ATGGAGAGCTGATGTGTGGTCAGCATTTCGCGGATGTTGTCGAACTTCTCGCCAAGGAAAAATAGCGCCTGATTTTTCATCTTCGAGATATTGGCGTAATACCGCTCCGCGTGCTGTGAACCCTGGTTTTTCGCGTATTCGACGAAGCGCTTGATGGTGTCGGTTTCGGTACGCCTGGTCAGCTTCCCGGCCGTCCGGCGTTCGAGGTATTCGGCGTTCTGCTTCTGAGCCGAAAGAACCGACAGGGCGGACCTCATGCGGAAAAACTCGCGGGTCAACCTCGCCTTGAAATCAACTACCCGATCGGTGTTCCGGAGGAGAGACCCGAGGAATGTTGTTTGCTCTTCGTTGAGGTTGCAATATCGGAAGTCTTTTCCGCCGTGTTTGCCTTTCAATCTTGAACGGATTTCAAATCCGATTGGTCTGATAGCCTCGAACCGATCGCGGTATTTCTCGATCAGCTTCAACACCGCCTGATGTGTAACCCCGAAGCCGACCGCCAACACCTCAGACGATGCGACCGGCTCCCGGCCGTCGATTCTCACCAGTTCTTTTGATGGCGTCATGACTTCACCCCCTCATCGGAGGTGGTCGCAAGCTGTTCCTTCAATTCCTCGTGCATGGAAATCGCCCGGGTCATGTGCGCGTTCAGCGCTTCGAGGTCGACAGCGCACGCTTCGAGATCACCCAGGGCGTTGATTTTTTCGCGGAGCTGTTCGGCCCGCCGGAGGGCGTGGGTCAGGAGTTCATTTTCGGATTCAAGGTCAAACACTATCGCCTCAAGATCACCCAGGGCTTTTCGTTCCTGGATGAGCTGTTCGGCCTGCCGTAGAGCGAGTGTCAGACGTTCGTTTTCGGATTCGAGGGCTTCGACGCGTTCGTCCTGGTTCATCACTTCACCTCCGGCGTCGTGGGGGCGGTGGAGGTCCGGCCCGCCTGGATGAAGTTCATGAGGTCGGATTCTTCGATTAAGATTGCTTTCCCGGTCGGCTTGGTTGCAGGGATGCGGCCCTTACGAATGAGGTCTCTGCAGTACGTTGTAGTGATGCGGAGAATGGACGCGGCTTCCCGAGGCGTGAGATATTTCGGCATAAAAAATGCCTCCCCTTTCGGCTCCCGACGGGAACAAAAAGCCCGTCAGGGTTGCCGTGGGAAGGCGTTTTCTGTTACGCTCTACTTAGGTTAGGGTGTTGCGTTTCAGGGCGCTTCACCACGGCGGCTGTGGGGGTGATAGTTAGCAGCTATCACCTATCCACACCGCCATCATACAATCTTATGCGTTTATGTGTCAATACCCTAAGACGACGTTTTTTTTCGTCTCTGTTTCTCGTCATACCTTTTTTGCATTGATGCCGACAAACAGGCTGGGCTACAGAACACCTTATCCCCACGCTTCTTCTCGAATATCTTCCCGCATCGGGGGCAAGCGCCGATGTATTCAAGACCCGCCCCCCCAGGAATGAAAGAGGTAAGGATATCTTTTATCAGAAGGGTCCTGGTTCTCTTCGCGATTAGGCGCCAGGTATGCTTGTCTTTTTCTTCAATTTTTGGATCTATAACAAGGCCAATCGGACTGTTCAAAATCCGGACCCGCAATGAATCAAGTGAGTCCTGCGCATCAGAAAGCCACTCCGGAGGCGGCATCTTCGAAGCCCGACCAGTCACCAGGTCCCGAACCATAGAAGAAGAAATAATTTGCGTTTCCCGGACGTGTCGCATGGGTTCGGATTCATCTGCCCATCTCGTTGCATCTTTGATCGACTCGGGCGTATCCAAGGTTGGGATGACGGCCTGGACGACCTGGCGGAACACCTCGAGTAATGCTTCTTCATTCGCGATGCGGTGTTGATCTTTCCAGGTGAAATTCAGGAACGGTATCGACGCAATAACCGTGCGGACTTCCGTCGTCATAGCCGGCTTCGGCATTCGCTTCTTCTTCTCGGTGGTCATGCTTTTCTATCTGATGCTCTATGCCGCTTCGGTCATTTCGATGAGCAGGCGTTTTCCGAGGGCGGCGAGCGCCGTTTCGATGCTTCCGACATGCGTTCGGTGCCGCGGGTCGAGCATTCGCTGAAGTGACTTCAACTCGATGCCGAGCTTCTTCGAAAGCCCGAGACAGCTCAGGCCGGTTTCTTTCCATGCCAGATACAGCGCGGTCTTGGCCGCCATCAGGGCGGCAGGGGAGACTACCACCCGCCCGCGGGCTGGTGATGGATGGGGGATCGGCAGGTTGTTCTTCATGCGATATGCCAGGGCGGCACCAAGGCAATCGACCGCCTCTGTCAGGGCTTCGGCCTTCGTCTTTCCATCAGTTGCGGTCCCTTCGATATCAGGGAACTTCACCAGGAAAAAACCTTCCTGGTCAACGGTGATGTTCACCGGGAAAGACAGTCGTTTATCCATGTCGCCACCCCTTACGCCAGGTCGGATTTCTTCAGGCCCAGGTCACGAAGCATCGACGCCAGGAGGCCAGGCCCGATCTCCTTCGTGCGGTCCTTCATCGTCGTGAACCGGTCCCCGAAATGAACCATGCCATGACTGCCGTGGCCCTGGACCGGATCAAACCAGACACGAACCCCAAGCCGCTTTCCGGCCTGTTTCAGTTTTTTGAAGAGTTCATGCCCATTCACATCACCACACTACGACAAATATGACGTAGCGTCAAACCGCCTGCATGGTCGTGAGCTGGCGGTAGCCACCCCGCATCAAGCCTCAGCCATCAGAATCGAGCATCCTCTTTTGCATCCCCAAATGAAAGCCGCCCCGGAAACGTTGATCCGGAGCGGCTTTGCGGGTGCGCCTACCAGGACTCGAACCTGGGGCACCAGGATTAGGAATCCTGTGCTCTATCCACCTGAGCTATAGGCGCGAATCGGGTGGTCGTTCCACCTGCGGGTATTGTACAACGACGTCAGGGAGAAATCAAGAGTTTGCCAGGAGGTGCATCGGGCACATCGTTGAGGTAGAATGAGGGGAGATGCAGTGGTTTCGATTCCCGATCGGAGAGGTGGCACATGGCGGTGACGAGACAGCGGTTCCAGATGTTCGGCGTGTTCGCGGCAATGATGATATTCGCCGGTATCTGCATGTCTGAAGCGGCTGATCCGGGATACGAGCTCGCAAAGGCCTGCCGTTCGAATCTGGCAACGCTTCGGGAAGCGACAGAAAAGTGTATTGAGTCAGGCTCCAAGGAGTTTCCGACCTGGGCGAAATTCAGGGATGTCCGGACGATGATCTTGACGAGCCGGTTCCTGACGAAGGAACCAAACCCGCCGACCCTCGACTGCGAGTATTTCCTCATTTTCAAAGACCCGGAAAATTTCGATTGGTATTGCAACCTGCACGGGCTGGTCGGCGGAGACCACTCGACGACGTTCCGGTATCACGAGTTCCAATTCACGGCGTATACGAGCAGTAATTACATGGGCAACCCAAAATATAAAACCCACGCGGATAACCTGCTCCGGTGGGCTTCATATGAACCGACGGCTGTTGAGAACTTCAAGTATCACTACGCCCGGAATCCGATGACCACCCTTATCATTGCAGGAATCGGCTTCCTTTTTTGTTTATATATATTTAGAAATATTTTTTACTGAGCGGTTTTCCGTTCGAGCCGGATGTCCTGCATCAGCATCTCAAGGGTCGTGTCGACCCAGTAGCCCGAGAAGCCCTGCTTTCGGGCTTTCAGGAGGTTGAGCCAGGCGCGACCACGCTCACCTTTCTGAAGCCAGGCCATGGCGAGAATGTAATAGGACCAGCCGCGTTTGAGGGCTTTCCCTTCAAGGATCCTGATCGTCTCGCCGGGCTGATGTAGAGCGAGGTGAATGGAAGCGATATCGCACAGGATCAGTTCGTTCGCCGGCTTCAGGCTCAACGCCAGCCGGAGCTCGTCGAGCGCGTCCAGAAACGCCCCTTTGCCCGACAGCACGAGGCCCATGATGTGATGGGCGTCGGCCGACCCCGGCTCCTTCACCTCGAGCAGGCGGGCATACTCGTTCGCACGATCAAAATCGGCTTCGCCAGCCGCTCCAATGAGGGAAAGATTGAAATACACGCGGCCAAGCTGCCTGTAGCCGTCGGTAGCGTCCGGGTCGAGCTGTACGGCCTTCTCGTAGGCATCCCAGGCCTGACGCAGCATTCGCTCATTTCCCAGCCTGAACCCCTCTTCGACGAGCTGTTGCAGGTCAGCCATGGGAATGCCGCCCTGAAGGACCCGCACAGAAACTGCGGCCGCAGGGCATGCGCTCCAGCACGTCACCACGACAAACAATATTCCAACCAGTATATTTCTCTGTAGTCTCATCATGGACATCTTCATCCTCCCGATGGTATAACTGGGGTCAGATTGTTACCCTATGTGACATATCATGGAACATCCCCACATGCCAACACATTCAGCAAAATTCATCGTCGACGGACGCGGCTGGCCAGCCAGATCACGTCCGTTTCGGCATGTACGCGCATTCACCTTGGTTGAAATCCTTATGGTCATGACGCTCGTCGGCTTCGTCGCCTTGCCGTTCACGCGCATGTTCCTGTTCGGCATGCAGGGCAGCACCGAAAACCTCGAGCATATCATCGCCTACAATCTTGCCCGCGAAAAGATCGAAGAGGTGCGCTCCCTCCCCTTTCATCTCGTCAAATCCGACTTTGAAAACTTTGCCACCGTCTTCCGCGACCGGCCTGATTTCGACGAAGCCTTCGAAAGCCGAGACACCTTCGAGAAAATGTTTACCGACATTTTCACCCCCTCGAGCATCGAAAAAGACCCGGACGCCGAAACCTACAAACGGCTCAAGAGTCTGTACAAATCGGCATTTCTGCGCGATATCGAACTGTATCCCGACGAGGTGAAGCCGTATCGCCGCGTGATGGATGTCGATTCGCGGTATGACACCTCCGTGCCGGCCAGGCTGAAGAAAGTGACCGTGCGGGTTTACGACCATCAACAGCACCGCCTTGCCGAAGTCGTCACGCTCGTGGGGCAACACCGATGATTCGACGACGCACGTTCGCAGGCTTCACGCTGGTCGAACTTTTGATGGGAATGGCCCTCACCGTCCTGGTCGGCGGCGTTCTCTACCTGCTCCAGTCGACCGGCATGTCCACCGCGGCCCGCGGTACCGTCAGGCTGACCCTCCAGTCAGAAATGAGGCGGAAGATGGAGCGCCTGGTGAATGACCTTCGCTGTTCGAACGAGGTGCTCGAGGTTTCTCCGACGCACCTGCGGCTTGCCCGATTCAGGATAGGCGACGAGGACGAGGATCTTACCGGTGACGCCGCGCTGATCACCGTCACATACGAACTCGAGCGCCAAAAAGGGCGCTGGACGCTGTATCGTTCCGAGCGCGGCGATGCGCCGATCGAGATCTTCTCGGCCGACCAGATCGACCAGGAGATGTTCTTCCCGTATTACGAGCAACCTGCCACCGAAGAGGGCGGCCCAACGACGTTCGAGCCCTTCGACATGCATTCGAACGACTCCGACCAGCGCAAACGCATTTCCTTCATGCGCATCCGGATCAGAGCGAAGCAAAACCGCGAGCAGGTCGTGCTAACGACAGCCGTCACGCTGCGCACGGCCCACTCACGTATTCTGCAGCCAAACTGGAAATTCCGCTAGGAGACACCGATGCTTCTGGCCTCGCTGTTGTGCGGGCTCGCCATGGCGATCCACCTCGCCCTTGGTGTTCTGGTGCTGATGCGCGCACCGCGGCAGCCGACGAATCAGTGTTTCAGCGTCCTGCTCTTCCTGTTCTTCGTCTGGTCGCTCGCCGAGATCCTTCTTGTCAGCCGCAGCGCCCCCCAGCCAAGCATTCGGCTTGTGTACCTGCTAATGACGCCGATTTTCCTTCTACCGCCGGCGTTCGCCCTGTTCACCGCGCTGTTTCCGCGTCGCGTCGACACTGCGTGGCAGCTGGGAACGCCGATGCAGAAGCTTCTGGTCTTCGCCCCGGCGGGAGTGTTGCTGATCATTCTCTGGAGCGGCCATCTCATCCATTCGCTCGAAGCCGTTCCAGGCGGGTTCCTGATTTCGCTCGGAAAGCTGGAGTATCTTGCGAAGGGCATCGTGATCGGCTACCTGCTTCTCGCCATGAAAACGCTGGGAACGGCACAGAAAGAGCTCGAAACCGACTTTCAGGAGCGTCGCCTCCGATACGCGTTCGCGGCCTTCGTCCTTCCCGCCGCCGCCGGCTCGGTGTTCATCGCCCTCGGCAGATTCTATCTGACTGGGCAGACCATGTATACCTTCGGATTGTTTCCCACGCTGGGAATAGCAATGGCCGCGATTCTCGGGTATGCGATCCTTCGCCACAACCTGCTCGAAATCGACATGATCTTCTCGATCGGCCTCGTTTACACGTTACTGACCGCAATCCTGGCGGGGGTCCTCGAGCTCCTGGAAAACGGCCTCCAGAATCTTCTCGACCTCTCGGGCGGCGTCGCTACGGTCTTTTCCACCCTCGTCCTCGCAGCCGTTTTCTCACCCCTCAAGGAGTTGATCGTCGCCGGTGTCGACAAGTTCTTCGGGCGCAAGTCCTTCGACACCGCCGCCGTCATCCGGCACGTTCTCAGCTCGATGCGCAAGGCAAACTCCCCGGACGCCGTCATCGATACCCTGCTGAAGGAACTCCAGCCGGTCCTGAACTTCGGCGGAGCCGCGGTCATGATGGCCGGCGGAACCTCCCGCGCGTGGCCGGCGTCATCCGTCCCGGTGAACGGCGTAATTCCTGCGGAATGGCCGCCCGTCGATGAGATCGACGCTCTCCTGGAGATGGCGAAGGAAATCGGGAAACTGGAAACCGCTACATTTTCTTGTTGGCGCGAGAGCGGCTTCCACTGGGCATTCCAGATACGCCGCGAGCATTCGATCCAGGGCGCATTCCTTCTGGCGCCGAAGCCCGGTCGCCTCCCCTACTCCGACCAGGAACGCAGCCTCGTTTCGAGCCTGTGTCACGAGATTCCGCCGATCCTCGACACGCTCGCCCTCCTCGGCGAGATGGTCAGCCGCGATCGGGCCACCCGCGAGCTCGAATGGGCCGAAAGTCTGTATCGGGAGCTCCAGGAGCCCTCTGGTAAGATAACATTCGATGTATATGATGTTTATATATATTCATCTCTCGCCCGCGAGATCAAAGGAGACTTGATCGTCGTCGAGAACGATGCGGAGAGCCCATTTATCGCCGTCTGCGACGCGTTTCACCAGGGAATCGCCGCCGCGGTCACCCTTCATGCCGTGACGGCAGCCCTGCGGGCCGCCGGACCGGCTGACCGGGTGACCCCGATCCACGAGATCCTCCGACGTTTCACCGCTCCTCCGCTGAGAACGGCGCTAACACTCGTCGAACCGACAGCTGACGGTCTGACCCTGCGTCTCGCAGGCAATCCGCGTCCCGTCATCATCCGGCAGGGGCAACCGCCCGAATGCACCGGCCCGAAGGGAGAGCCGCTCGGCGTATCCCAGGCCGCGTCCGTCGAACGACTTTCCGTCTGCCTCGGGCCGAGCGACCTGCTCATCGTCTCCACGAACGGCCTCTCCAAGGCGTTCACCGCGTCGGGGACGGCGGGCTTCGAGGGCCTGGTCGGCCGGGCGGCGCAGGGCGTCGAGGCAGCACACGCCGCGATCCAGGAGCTTCTCGCCAATCTCCCCGGCCTTTCGACATTTCCCGACGATATATCATACGTTATTATACAACGGAGAACAGCATCATGAGCACACCACGACGACGCCTTTCGAACGCGATACGACTCGGCAGAGTCCAAGTGGGCGGCGATGCCCCCGTCACCGTCCAAACGATGACGAAGACGGATACCCGCGACGCCGAGGCGACGGTCCGGGAGATCGAGCGACTCGCATTCGCGGGGTGTGAGATCATCCGGCTGGCGGTTCCCGACATGGCGGCGGCCGAGGCGCTCGGCGTGATCGTTCCGCGTTCACCGATCCCGGTCCTCGCCGACATCCATTTCGACCATACCCTCGCCCTGCATGCCCTCGAAAAGGGTGTTCACGGGTTGCGGTTGAATCCCGGAAATCTCCGCGACGCCGACAAGGTGCGAAGCGTCGCCCACGCAGCCGCCGAGCGCGGCGTGCCGATCAGGGTCGGCGTGAACGCCGGCTCACTCGACCCGGCAATGGCCGCCAAGCATGGTGGCGTCACGGCGGCGGCACTCGCCGAATCAGCCCTGAAAGAGGTTTCCCTGCTCGAAAGCGTCGGATTTTCGGCGATCAAGATCGCCGTGAAGGCGTTCGACCTGCCCACGATGCTCGAGGCGACCCGGATCGTCGCGCGCTCCTGCAAGCACCCTCTCCACCTCGGAGTGACCGAATCGGGCCTCCCCGAAGAGGGCATCGTCCGTTCCGCCATGGGCATCGGCACTCTGCTGATGGAGGGCATCGGCGACACGCTCCGCGTCTCGCTCACCGGCGACTCCGTCGAAGAAGTCGCGACCGGCATTCGCATCCTTCGATGCGCCGGCCTGCGTGAAGCGGGGCCGACCATCGTTTCCTGCCCCACCTGCGGCCGCTGCCAGATCCCGCTACAGAACATCGCCCGCGAGGTCAGCCGGCGCGTCGCATCGCTTCGCGCCCCAATCACGATCGCGGTCATGGGCTGCGCCGTCAACGGTCCGGGCGAGGCCAGGCAGGCCGACTTCGGCATCGCCGGAGGCAAGGAGAGCGGGCTGGTCTTCAAAAACGGCCACATCGTGAAAACCCTGCCAGCATCCGAACTCGTCGACGGACTGCTCGACGTGATCCATCAAAGTCTTGGCGAAGAGGCTGACACCGCACCTAAAAAATGACGTCCGCCGCCTTTCCGAGACGGCACGACTTGTGGTAAATACCCTTGTCCTGGTATCGCCGGGGCAAGACAGACCATTCCCGGGGAGCGTATCCATGCAGCGAGCCATCGCCTTCGTTCTTATCGCCGTTTCCTGTCTCGTATTCACGGCTCCCGATCCCATATCTGCGGCTCCCGGGCCAAGCGAGGGAAGCATCGCGTTCACAGGAGACCGGATCAAGATCTATTTTCAACCGCCTCTCCGGCAAGGCGATGGTGGTCCACTGAACCGCGACGTCTCGCGTCTCAACTTCGCCGCGAACCTTCTCGATCATTACCTCGCCGCCCTCATTCGCATGGGCCACATTGCCTCCGACACCCAGCTGACGCTCGAATATTCCTCTGCAAACAACATGTCGACGAATCCAGGTCCCAAACGCATCACCCTGACCGATCTCGGACTCAACTCGATTCTTCTCCAGGTGAATGCGGCCCTCAAGAAACTTCGAGGAACAACCTCTTCGCGACTGATCGACGATGTCAAATCCGTGATGCAGATGCGCGATCATCTGCCCAGGCGCGACAACACGGTGGAAACGCGACACGGCTATTCATGCCTGTCCGACGGCCTTCGGGAAATTCATCCCGATATCGATTTCGAGCTGACTGGCACGGAAGAAGTTCTTGCCCTCCGCTCGGATGAAACGACGAACCATATCGCCCGCCTGTCCGCCCCGGCGACCGGCTCGATCCTGCTGGAACACGGCCGCTGGTCGTATGGATTCCTGCGTTGCTCGGCGGACGGGAAATGGCTTGCCTTCACCGAGAACGGCAGCCCGAAGCTGCTCCATCTGCGAAGTAAGGATGCAAGGCCCCTGGATCTGTTTCCCGACGTCCAGGTCCAGCTCCTCGACATGGAATGGTCCCCAGCAGGGCAACGCCTTGCCGGAATCGCGCTGAACCGTGACACGCTCGACCGGATGCTTTTCGTCTACGATGCATCGAATGGCCGGTTTGACGAGCTCGTATCGAATCAGACCCAGATCGACGGGAACTACCAGTTTGCCTGTCCCCTGTGGTCTCCGGACGGGAAGCGGCTGTTCTTCGTCACGGACCACGACGTCAATCTCATCGATCTCGGCGCAAGGCTGATCGCGCCGAAAGTCGTAACGGTTTCGAGCCAGCTTTCCGAGGTCGTCTGGTCGCCGGACGCGCGTGCGTTCGCTCTCGTGGAGGTTGACGGCCAGGCTCGCGACAAGAAGGAATTCGACGACCAGGATTTCAGGGGCTCCACTCTGCGACGGTACAATCTGAACGAGTTCGGCAAGGCGATCGAGCTGCCGGAACAGCGGCATGTTTCAAGTGACACCATCAAGCTCGTCTCGTTCTGGACTCGCGACCGGGTTCTTTATCTCGAGGGACACCTCCGGATGCAGCGCACATCGAGCCCCCTCTGGGACCTCTCACAGACGTTCGCCGCTCGGCTCACCCCCGAGCCCGGCACGAAAAGCGGAAGCGGTGGCCCGGAAATCGGCGCCGTCGACCTTGCCATGGAGTATTGCTACGCGTTCAAGACGATGGACACGAAATTCCGCCTTTTGTACGATGCCGGCATGGCGCAGGGCAACCAGCTCTTCATGGACAGGTTCAAGACCCGATGGTTTCTCGGGCTGGCCCTTCCGTCGGCCATGTCCAGCCGCGTCTCCTCCTTCTGCCTGCGCCAGATGCCGTATCCCTTCCAGGAGCGGAACGAGATCTATTTCATGCCGCTTTCGAAGCCGGACGTCACGTCGCTCGTCAATCTCCTCGAGGCCTACAATCTGCGGCGGTTCGAACTGTCCAGAGACCTGCAAACCCTGTATTTTCTCTCGAACAGCCGCGGTCCGATGAGCCTCTGGAAGGGGCCGACCGCCGGAATCGGAGAAGTGAAGCCGCCTCGCGCCGAGGATGCCGAGGAATCCTCGGAAGAATCTGACGATCTCGCTTCCGGAACGGCACAGACGGCCACCTCGACACCACCGACCGGAGCAGCGACGGAGCTGCCCGCGCTCCCCGAGGAATAGCCGGCCGCGCAGGTTTCCAAAGGATCCGTTCTCATCACTTGCCCATTTCATGGGTATTTCGTATACTCCTTGAATCGCATTACTCTCATACAGGGGGAATTGATATGAAGAAATTTCTGACGCTCGTCCTTGCCGTCGCGGCAATTCTGTGCGCTTGGCTGCCCGCCTCGGCCGCCGACATCAAGGTGCTGTATGACGACACGCACGGGCAGACCGCCGGCAACGCTGACTGGATCGTCACCGGCGCCTACTCCGAGATGTGCGACATGCTCAAGGAAAACGGCTTCATCATCGATTCTCTCAGCAAGGTATCGTCAAGCCGCCGGTTCACACCGGATCTGCTCGCCAGGTATGACGCGGTCATCCTCGCCGAGCCGAACAACCCCTACGAGCAGGCCGAACAGACCGCGATCGTCGCGTTCGTGAAGAACGGCGGCGGCGCATTTCTGATCGGCGATCACGGCAACGCCGACCGCGACAACGATGGTTGGGACGCTGTCAAGGCCCTGAACACCTTCTGCGGCGAGTTCGGCTTCACCTTCACCGGCAACTACCTGTATGAAGCCCCGGTCAGCGGCGCGATGAACAAGGAGCATCCGGCCATGTTCGGCGTCCGCGGCGTCGGCGCCTGGGCCGCCTCGACGTTCACGCTGGCCCCGAAGGATGATGCGAACGCGGTCGGCCTGATCGACAGCCGCTACAAGAAGGCCCCCTACGTCGTCGCCGCCGAAGCCGGAAAAGGCCGCGTGATCGGCCTCGGCGATAGCTCTCCGTTCGATGACGGCACCTCGACGCCGGTCGCCGATCCTTCGACGCGACGCGCCGGTGGCGTTAAGAAGCTTCACGACAGCTACGACTCGTTCATGTATTCCCACCCCCAGCTGGCCTACAACGCCATGATGTGGGTCACCGGACGGAACCCGGAGAAGCGCATTCCGTCGCGCGAAGTGAAGTTCTGGAACGAAGCCGCGGCTTCCGATCGCGCGATCAACATCCTCATCGACGCAGCGCACGGGAACGCCGCTTCCGACAAGATGGAGACGTTCGAGCGCCACATGGTGAAGAACGGTTTCAAGGTGTATTACACGCTGAACCTCATCACCCCCGAGATGGTGAACCGATTCGCGATCGTGATGCTGCCGAACACCTCGCTCCCGATCATGGATCCCGAGATGAACGCGATCGTCGAGTGGTTCATGGCCGGCGGGCGGCTGGTCATGTCGTGCGACTGGGATTCCTCCGACCTCGACGGGCGCAACACGCTCAACAACCTGCTCAGCAAGCTCGGTTCGGTCATGCGGTACAATGACGACCAGGTCTGGGACAACACGAACAAGACCAACAAGCCGTGGGGCGTTCTCGCCCACGTGCTCAAGAGCGATTCGCCCGTCATGGCCGGCGTGAAGACGGTCATCACCTGGGGCACCTGCTCGCTGCTCACCCGCGACGGCAAGCCGCTGACGGCCGAAGCCGGCGTCGACGTGCTGATCACCGGCGATGACGACACCATCAACAAGGATGGCGACAAGAAGAACGACGCGGTCATCTACCCGAAGGGCACCCCGATCGCGATCATGGCCCAGGAGCAGCTCGCGAACGGCATCCTGACGGTGATCGGCTGTTCGAACTTCACCGACTACCAGTATCCCGACAGCGACATTAACGCCTCGAAGCCCGGCCCGGCGCCGTTCACGCACGAAACCCCGGCGATGTACGACAACCTGATGAAGCAGCTGTCACCCGCCAAGGCCGGCGCCACGCGCGGTCGCTCGCCGGCGCGGGGTCACCGCCGCTGATCCGTCGACGGTCATTCCATGCTCAACAAGAAAAAGATCGACTGGGGAGCGTATTTCTACCTGGTGCCCGTGTTCGGCATCCTGCTCTGCTTCCACGTCCTGCCGATTTTCTACTCGCTGGCGATCAGCTTCTACCGCTGGGACCTGATCGGTGAAGCCGAATGGGTCGGGCTCGACAACTTCGCCCGCCTGTTCGACGACCCGATGTTCTACAAGTCGCTGGTCAATACGTTCTACTATGCTATCGTCAGCGTGCCCCTGTCGATCGCCTGTTCGATGAGCATCGCCCTCCTGCTCAACAATCCGATCTCGGGCATCGGAATCTACCGCACGATCTACTTCCTGCCCGTCATCACGTCGCTGAACGCGGTCTCGATCGTCTGGAACTTCATCTACCACCCCGACTACGGTCTGCTGAACAAACTGCTGGCGCTGGTGAACCTGCCGCCGCAGCTGTGGCTGCAGGACCCGTTCTGGGCGATGCCCTGCATCATCCTGATGAGCGTCTGGAAGGGGCTCGGCTACAACGTCGTGATCTTCCTCGCGGGGCTGCAGAACATTCCGAAGCATCTGTACGAGGCGGCGCGCATCGACGGCGCGAACTGGCTGCAGCAGTTCAGGCACATCACCTTCCCGCTGCTGTCGCCGACGACGTTCTTCGTGTTCGTGATGTCGACGATCGGCAGCTTCCAGGTGTTCTCGCAGATTTACATGATGACCCCGCGCGGCGGGCCGCTCAAGAGCACGATGGTCATCGTCTACTACCTGTACCAGAAGGCGTTTGAAAAGTTCGAGTTCGGCTACGCGCTCGCGATCGCGTTCGTGCTTTTCATCATGATCTTCAGCATGACCCTTTTCAACAAGTTGTATGTTGAGAAGAAAGTCCATTACTCCTGAGGACCGGCGCATGAGCACGAATGTCAAAAAGCCCCTCATCAAGAATCCGTCGCACATCCTGATCCATGCCCTGCTCATCACCGGCTCGATCTTCATGATCTTCCCGTTCGTCTGGATGATCATGACCTCGTTCAAGAGCGAAGACGAGATCCTGCGCACCGGGAAGACGATCGTCCTTCTTCCCGATCTGGCGCGCCCCTCGTTCCTCAACGGAGAGGAAGATCGGAAGCGCATCGCAGAGCACCAGCGCCAGAAGGAGCTGTATGCCGCCTCCCTCGCCTCTCCGGCCTCGGCGACGGCGAGCGGCAAGAAGATCCAGAAACCATTCGAGATCTTCGACAACTACAAGGAGGCGTGGGCGGCGCAGCCGTTCTACCGTTACTTCCTCAACACTTTCCTGACGGCCATCACGATCACGACCGGGTCGCTGATCTTCGCTTCATTGGCCGCCTACGCGTTCGCGTTCTTCAAGTTCCCGTTCAAGGACCAGTTGTTCCTGTTGATGCTCGGCACCATGATGCTGCCGCAACAGGCGCTTCTTATACCTGATTATATTATATTGTCAAAATTACACTGGGTGAACACGTATATGGCGCTGATCGTGCCGTGGCTCGCCTCGGCCTACTCGGTCTTCTTCCTGCGCCAGTTCTTCATGCAGCTGCCGAAGGATCTGTTCGAGGCGGCCATGCTCGACGGCTGCACGCGGCTCCAGTTCTACTTCAAGATCTGCCTGCCTCTGAGCAAGCCGCCGATGGTGACCCTCGGCATCTTCTCGTTCCTCGGCACCTGGAACAGCTTCGTCTGGCCCCTCATCGTGACGAACGACACGAGCCTGCGCGTCATCCAGGTCGGTCTCAGCTACTTCGCGAGCGAGGCCGGAACCCGATGGGGCCCGCTGATGGCGGCTTCGACGTTCACGATCGTTCCGCTCGTGATCATGTATTTCGTGGCCCAGCGGCAGTTCGTCGAGTCCCAGGCCATGTCCGGCATGAAAGAGTGAGGAGGCGGATCACATGAGAAACTTTCTGATCGGCGTTCTCATCTTCTGGTTCATCGTCGTCGGCCTGATCATCAAAGACGGCCGGGCGCGCGAAGCCCAGTCGCTTTCGGGCGTCGGCGGCGACGCGAAGGGCCGCGTCGAGGTCGTCTTCTGGCACGCCATGGGCGGTCCGCTCGGCAAGGTCATGGACGACCTGATCGACCGGTTCAACAAGAGCCAGCCGACCTACTTCATCAAGGGCATCCCGATGGGCAGCTACGACACGCTCGCGAAGAAACTGCTCGCCTCGCTTGTCGCGAAGAGCGCGCCGGACATCGCCCAGAACTACGAGACCCTGACGAAGAAGTTCATCAAGCACAAGAAGATCGTCTGCCTCGATGCACTGATCGCCTCGGAAACCGAGGACATCAAGGCCGACATCATCCCCGTGCTTCTGGACAACAACACGTTCGACGGCAAACTCTGGTCGTTCCCGTTCAACAAGAGCGTGCCGGTGTTATATTACAATAAAGATATATTCCGACAGGTCGGTCTCGACCCCGACAAGCCGCCGACAACGCTGACCGAGCTCGCCTCCTACGCGCGGCACATCACCCGGCACTTCACGCCTGAAAACGGCGGCAGGCCGACGGTCATGGGCTTCGCGACGGGCAGGGCGAACGTCTGGATGTTCCTGTGCCGCGTCATGCAGTTCGGCGGCCTGCTGGTCGACGAGAAGGGCGGCAAGTCGCATTTCCACGAGGAAGCGGCCGTCAAGGCGGTCGCGTTCATTCAGGAGATGCTGAAGGAAGGCATCGCCGTCGAGGCCCAGGGCTTCGATCACCAGAACGATTTCAAGGCCCAGCGCATCGCGATGATCGAGAACAGCATCGTCAGCAAGGTCCACATGGAATCGGGAATCAAGTTCAACTATGGCATCGCGCCTCTTCCCGGCGAGGCTGCCCGGGCCGTCATCCTGTCGGGCAGCAACATCAACATCTTCGACAACGGGAATCCCGACAAGATCAAGGGCGCGTGGGAGTTCATCAAGTGGTTCACCTCCACCGACATCGGCGCCGAATGGAGCGTCAGGACGACCTACGTTCCCGTCCGGAAATCCTCTCTCCAGGCACCGGTCCTCACCGAGGCGCTGGCGAAGGACCCGAACCTTCGGGCCCCCTACGAGGAGCTCGAGTATATCGCGTTCGAGCCGCGGCTGAGCTGCTGGTTCGAGGTGCGCGACCTGATGGCCGACGTCCTTGAGCGGGCGACCCTCGAAATGGGGGACCCCGCAACGTATATGAAAGAGATGAGCAAGAATATCGATGGCATTCTCCGACATAATCCAGACTGATTTCTCCGAACAGATTTCCGACGTCATCTCGACGATCAACGGAGCCAACCGGTTTCTTGTCATATCGCACGTGCGCCCCGACGGGGACGCGATCGGCTCTGTATCCGGGCTGGCCAAGTCGTTGCGCAAGGCCGGCAAGAACGTCCAGGTCGCCCTGGCCGACCCGGCGCCAGAGCGGTTCGCCTTCGTTCTCGACGAAGACCACATCGGCAAGCCCGGTGAGATCGAGATCGATCACGAGGTGATCTTCGTGCTCGACGCCGGCGACCTGGCGCGAACCGGCTTCGAGACAGACCTCGAAGACACCGGGGCGGTCCTCGTCAACATCGATCATCATGCGAGCAACACCATTTTCGGTGACGTGAACTTCGTCGATACCTGCGCTAGCTCGACCTGCGAGATGATCGTGCGGCTGATCCGCCAAGCCGGCCTGCCGCTCGACGCCGATGTCGCAACGGGGCTGTATCTGGGTCTCATCACCGACACACGCTCCTTCCAGAACGAAGGGCTGAAGTCGTCGGCGCATTCCGTCGCGGCACAGCTTCTCGAGACAGGCCTCGACACGGCACCGATCCTGTCGCGGTTGAACGGCTCGAAAACTCTTCCCGAACTGAAACTGCTCGGAAAAGGCCTCCAGAATCTTCATCTCGAGGCCGATGGCCGGCTGGCCTGCATCGTCCTTTCGCGGCGCGACATCGAGGAGTGCGGCGCGGCGTTCAACAACGTCGCCAGCTGCGGTCTCTGGGGCCATCTTACGTCGATTCAGGGCGTGGTTGCCGGCGTCGGCGTCTTCGAGGGCTTCGACGGGAAGACGTATTGCGAATTCAGGTCGCGGGGCGGCTTCGACGTAAAGGAGATCGCCGTCGCCATGGGCGGCGGCGGCCACCTCGCCGCGTCCGGATGCAACAGGGATGCGCCGCTTCAGACCGTTGCCACGGAAGCCCTGGAACGGCTTCTGAAGAGTCTTTCCGCTTTCGACGCGCGGACAAAGCAGGGCGGCGGCAGCCCGACCAAGCCATGAGCAGGGTTCCTGCGGCGCCATTGTTTCTCTTCGGTGTCGCTTTTTCCGCCGTTCTCGTATCGATGGCCCTTCCAGCCTCGGCACTGGAAAGCGGAGGGGGCAACCGCTCTCTCCGCCTCGAACTCGAGGGCGTCGGCGCCGTCGTGGCGAGGCCGGCAGCCATCGACGCTGATGCCGATGCTGCCCAGCTGCTGATCGAAAAGCAGGGCGGTCACCTGCACGTGCTCTCGACGTTCGAGGGTCTCGAGTTTGCCTCGCTGCTGAAGGCCGATCTCGACAATGACGGTTTCCCGGAAGTGATCGCCATCGCCCGGCACCATGCTGGGGACGACCTGATGCCCTTCATCTACGGAGGTTCTCCAGACACTCACCGCATTTTCCCGTCGGGCGAAGGTGAGGACAATCCCGTCATCGGCCGTGACATCAGCGTGGTCCAGGGCAAGACCGGCCCCGAGCTGTGCGTGAAAATTCCTGTTTCGATCCATGACTTCGGGCCGCCTGATCTGTTCCAGATCGATTCCTACCGGCTTCAGGGGAAAAACCTCGTCAAATGCGGAGAATGCCTCACCGAGGCTACGCATTTCAACCAGATCATGAACCGCGGCGGTCTCGCCGCGCAACGCGGACGGTATCTCGACGCGCTGAAGGATTATGAGACCGTCTTGGGTATGAGCGGCATGCCGATGCGCCTCCCTCCGGAAGCGAAAGCCGAAGCTCTGGTCGCTGCCGCCGAATGCCGAGCCGGACTGAAAGACTTCAAGACAGCGCTCGAACTGTATCGTCGCGTAACCGTGGAATGCTCCGACTCGGGCCTTTCTGAAAAAGCCGGTCGCGAGTCGGCTCTCATATCGCGGCATATCGACAGTCCCGCAGCCCTTTCCATCTATATGGATATCGTGAAGTCCATCCAGGCGGACCGTTGGAGCGAGGCTCTTTCTCTGATCGACAAGTGCCCCGCCGAGCTGAAAACCAAGCTCGGTGACCATCTCCTGTTCCAGCGCGGAGAAGTTCTGATCGGCCTCGGTCGAATCGACGAAGCCGTCGAAGTCTTCAAGCGCATTCGCACCGAGTTCCGTGAATCGACCCTCGCCGAAACCGCCCTCGAGCGGATCCAGGAACTCGAGGGCGCCCCGGAAACCCCCGACGCCCAGTAAGGACGAAGTCGGACAGCATGGCAAAGAAACAACGCGAATGGAAGGTAGAGGAGAAAAAGGTTTCTCCCCTCATCAAGATTGCCGTCTCAGCCGTCGTCGCATTCATTCCTTTCTGTCTGTTCATCCTCATCCCCTACCTCGTGAAGAACCACATCGTCTCCAAGATGAACCTTTCCGAGGAACTGATCCTCTCCCCGCCGGAACATGTCTCCCTCGTGGCAACCGGAGACGTCCCGGTGACGATGAAGGTCGTCATTCACGGCTTCACATTCCATATTCCAAAGACCTACACGCCCGTGCGCGTGATGCCGGATGTCGCGGTGTTCCGCATCAACGCAAGGCGCATATCCCGCACCATCTCGATCGCCGCAAGAAAACGCCAGCCGATGCTTTCCCTGCAGGATTCAGGCGTGATCCAGTGGTTCATGCCGTCGGAACCGCTCGATTTCCTCGATACGATCCTGTATGCGTCCTATCACCCCGTGCGGATGCTGTGCAAAGCGCACTTTTTCGCCAGCGAGGGTATTTCCAGCAAGATATTCGAAACCGCGTGGGATACGAACCATCGGGCCTATATCTTTCCGACTTCCGGCGGAAGCGGCTATGTCGGCCGCATCTACCGGACGGACGGTGACGGATACTATGAGTTTTCGGTCATCGACGAAGTCGAGGCGGTGACGCTCCGCGAGTGGGTCGACCTTGCCATGAAGCTCAAACCCCCAGCGGTATATGTGCCACAGGTTGAAAGCGAGACAAACGGCTGGGCGTCGATCAGCCGGACGATCGCTCTCGCGAATGCCGGTGAAAGCGGCCTTGGTGAAGCGTTCGAGACAGGCCTGAACCGTTATTACGCCACGATGAATCGCGGCTGGCTCATTCCTATAGCTATAGCTATGGAAAAGCGCGGGTATTACAACGAGCTGATCCAGTTTTACCGGAGCAACATCGCCTGGGCACGCCAGCAGCCGAAACAGCTCGCCGTCTGGAACGAGATTTTCGAGCGCAGCCTCATGCAGGTCCTGAAGATCGAGGTCGAACCGCACCTCGCACAGAACCAGGTGAACCTCTACTGCAAGAATATCTCCGACTTTGCCATACGCCGCGTCGTGATGAAGATCATGTTGTCGGGCAAGGAGGGCGACCGCTCCTTCGAAACGCTCATTCTCGACAATGACACGCTCCTTCCCGGCGTCGAGAAAATGTTCGCCGTCGAACCGCCGCCGAACTGCTTCATGCGCAGCACGAAATCGATCACGGCCCGCGTCCTCGACCTGGAGATCACGGACTAGGCGGGAACGATCGCTCCGAGAATCACTGGTTTCGCGGCACCTGTAGCTGCCGATATATTTCCAGGGGAACCCCGCAGGAATGCTTCTCCGAGAGCCGCGAAGCCCATGGCCTCCCTGGCCGACGCCGGCACACCGCAGCCTTCGGAGTTCTCGAGACGGCAACCGGCGGGAAGCGCGGCTGCGAGCCGGCGGCACAATTCCCCGTTCAGTGCGCCGCCGCCCGCGATGACGACCCGTCGCGCCTTTCCGGAAGGGTCCACGTGGCTTTTGATGGAATCGGCAATCGAGACCACCGTCACATCGAGCAGGGAGGACATCAAGTCTGGTCCGGAGACCTTCCCCCGCGTTCCAGCCAGGATTGCATGGAGCCGGTCTTCGCCGAACCTGTCCCGGCCGGTTGATTTCGGGGGCGCGAGACGGAAATACGGATCCGACAGCAGTTCAGAGACGACGGCCAGATCAGAATGGCCAGACGCGGCGATCCGGCCGTCCTTGTCGTAGTTCTCGGCCCCGCCGCTCAATTCGCGCGTCAGGGCGTCCATGAGCATGTTTCCCGGACCTGTGTCGAACGCGGCTGAAACGTATGCTCTATCCGTTCCGGGGCGAATGACCGTGATATTCGCGATACCGCCGACGTTCAATACGACGGTTGTTTCCTCGCCGGCCAGGTGCCCGAAGAACCGCAGGTCTCCGAGCGGCACGAGCGGCGCTCCCTGGCCGCCGACGGCCAGATCACGGCTTCGAAAGTCGTAGACGACGGGAAGATGAGCCCTCTCGGCCAGGAGCTGCGCATTGAGAACCTGGAGCGTGCCGCGGATGGAAATTCCGTCCCAGTCGCGGGAGTCGGGAACGTGCGCCAGCGTCTGGCCATGCGCGGCGACTGCGTCGATGCGGCTCTCGGGATGTCGGTCGCGGAAGGCGTCGACGGCCCGGGCGTAGAGTTCCGCCACCCAGGTCGCCGCCAGCGCAACGTCGTCGGGCGTTCCTTCGCGCATCAGCTTCTGCAGGCGGCTCTGAACGGCCGGCGGGAACGGCTCCGCATCATGCCACTCCAGCCTGAAACCACCATCTGGCGAGAACGCCACGAGCGCACCGTCGATGCCGTCGCCCGACGTGCCGCTCATGAGACCGAGGATTCGAAGATCGGCATCGCTAGGCCATGGAATCGTGATCATGAACTTTTCTCCAGATTTTTTTCCCCGACCCGTTGGGTCGAGGGATGTATGGATGGAACACGCGGAAAGTGGCCCTGCATCTCTTCCAAACGTCGTTCCAATTATGCTATGCTCAACGGCAAATTTCCACAGGAGGAACGAAACATGTCTGACCCGCGCATGATGAACAACCGCACCATGGAACGCACCGGCGAAAAGCAGAAATCTCTCGACACGGCCATCCAGGCCATCGAAAAACAGTTCGGAAAGGGCTCCGTGATGCGCCTCGGCGAGTCGCGCACCGCCGCGATCGAGTCCGTTCCCACCGGCTCGCTGTCGCTCGATTACGCCCTCGGCGTCGGCGGACTTCCCCGCGGCCGCATCGTCGAGATTTTCGGGCCCGAATCCTCGGGCAAGACGACGATCGCGCTCCACGTCGTGGCCGAAGTCCAGAAGATGGGCGGCCAGGCAGCTTTCGTCGACGTCGAGCATGCCCTCGATCCGGCGTATTCGCGCCTCCTCGGCGTCGATATCGACAATCTCCTGATATCCCAGCCCAACAGCGGTGAGGAAGCCCTCGAGATCGCCGAGATGCTCGTCCGCAGCAACGCCGTCGACGTGCTCGTCGTCGACTCGGTCGCGGCCCTCACGACAAAAGCGGAGCTCGACGGCGAGATGGGCGACGCGACCGTCGGCATGCAGGCCCGCCTGATGTCCCAGGCGATGCGCAAGTTGACCCCCGTCGTCTCCCGCTCAGGCTGCGTCTGCATCTTCATCAACCAGCTCCGCGAGAAGATCGGCGTCATGTTCGGCAATCCCGAGACGACGCCCGGCGGCCGCGCCCTCAAGTTCTTTTCCTCCGTCCGCCTCGACATCCGCCGCAAGGAACAGCTCAAGGACGGCGACCAGGCGGTCGGCTACACCACCGAGGTCAAGGTCGTGAAGAACAAGGTCGCCCCGCCCTTCCGCAAGGCCCATTTCGACATCATGTTCGGCAGGGGTCTCTCCCGCGAAGGCGAGATCATCGACATGGCCGAGGAGATGAAGATCGTCAGCAAGACCGGCGCGTGGTATTCCTTCGGCGACACCCGGATCGGCCAGGGCCGTGAAAACGCGAAGGACTTCCTCGTGAAGAACCCCGACGTGTTCGGCGAGATCGTCCTGAAGGTCAAGGAAAAGCTCGGTATGATCAAGCCCACCGAGACTCAGGCCGAAAAACCCGAGCAAAAAGAAAAGGAAAAGGCCGCCGGTCGCAGCAAGTAATCAGACCCACGACAGACCCCGAGGCACCATCTTCGCCCCGGGGTCTGTTCTTTTTTTTGTAATCTGTGTCATCGGCTCATGCGACAAGGCAAGCACATGAGTTTTTCCTCGTGTCCGGCAGGCTAGGGCGTGGGTCACGGAGAACACCATGCTCACAGGCCTTTGTGGGCTTCGTGGTCAGCAGTCGTGAATCTTATGCGCATGTTCTGCCGGATGGTCCGGTGTTGTGCGGGCGGGGTAAATACGGTATCATGCGGCGGCCCGGCGTCTGAGGCCGGCTGAAATTTCCGCAGTTCATCGGAGTCACACATGGCTGAACAGTATATTTTCACGATGTATCGCCTCAACAAGTTCTACGGTCAGAGGCAGGTCCTCAAGGACATCAACCTGTGCTTCTTCCCGGGAGCGAAGATCGGTATCGTCGGCCACAACGGCGCCGGTAAATCGACCGTGCTGCGGATCATGGCCGGCCTCGACAAGGAGTTTCAGGGCCATGCGGAAATCACCAAGGGCATGCGGGTCGGCTTCGTTCAGCAGGAACCCCAGCTGGCCTGGGGAAAGACGGTCCGCGAGAATCTCGAACTGGCCTTCGCCGACACGATGAAGCTGCTGAAGGAATACGAAGACCTCTCGACGGCCATGGGCGAAATGGATCCCGACGCGATGGACAAAGCGATGGAGAGAATGGGACAGCTCCAGGAGAAGATCGACGCCTGCGGTGGCTGGGAAATCGACACCCGGCTGAACATCGCGGCGAACGCCCTCGTTCTGCCCCCGGACGACATGATCGTCGATAAGCTGTCGGGCGGCGAGCGGCGCCGCGTCTCCCTCTGCCGCGTGCTTCTCGAGCAGCCCGACCTGCTGCTGCTCGACGAGCCCACGAACCATCTCGACGCCGAGACGATCGACTGGCTCGAGAACCATCTCAAAAACTATCCCGGCACCGTCATCATCTCGACGCACGACCGATATTTTCTCGATAATATAACGAAGTGGATACTTGAGCTCGAGGACGGCCACGGCATCCCCTTCGAGGGCAACTATACCTCCTGGCTCCAGCAGAAGCTCGAGATCCTCGCCCAGCAGGAGAAGAAGGAGTCGGTCCGCCGCCGCTCGCTCGACCGGGAACTGAAATGGATCAAGATGAGCAGTTCCGATCGTCACGAGCTCTCCCGCGAGCGCATCATGCAGTATGAACAGCTCGTCGTGCGCGAATCGGCCGCAAGCCAGCCGGAATCGAACGTGATCCAGATCGCGCCCGCCGTTCCGCTCGGCGACAAGGTCATCGAGGTTTCCGCTCTCAGCAAGGGCTTCGAGAACCAGCCTCTCATCAAGGATCTCTCGTTCAAACTGCCCAAAGGCGGCATCGTGGGTATCGTCGGGCCGAACGGTACCGGCAAGACCACGCTGTTCCGCATGCTGACGGGCGTCGAGAAGCCCGATTCCGGGACGATCGACATCGGCTCCACCGTGAAACTGGTTTGGGTCGACCAGCACCGCGACTCGCTGAACGGCGAGAACACCGTGTTCGACGAGATCAGCGAGGGCCAGGCCGACATCGCGTTCGGCAAGCTCAAGATCCCGGCCCGCGCCTACTGCGGCAGGTTTGGGTTCCGCGGCAGCGACCAGCAGAAGTTCGTCAAGGACCTCTCGGGCGGCGAGCGCAACCGCGTGCACCTTGCAAAGATCCTGAAGTCCGGCGGCAACGTGATCCTTCTCGACGAACCGACGAACGATCTCGACGTCAACACTCTGCGTCTGCTCGAAGATGCGATCTCGGACTTCAGCGGCTGCATCCTGGTCATCAGCCACGACCGGTTCTTCCTCAACCGCATCTGCACGCATCTGATGGTGTTCGAGGGCGAATCCCACGTCGAATGGTTCGAAGGCAACTACGAGGAATACGAGGCGATGCGCCAGCGCAAATTCGGGGCTGCTGCCCTCGAGAACCGCCGTGCCCGGTATCGCCGCTTCAAACTGAACTGACCACGCAGGTCACGCCATTATAATCAAAGGCATCCATTATCATGAAATTTATCCGGCGGTTGTATGACTGGACCCTCTCGCTCGCGGCACGTCCCGGTGCCATCTGGGCGCTGTTCGCGATTGCACTCGCAGAGTCCAGCTTTTTCCCGATTCCGCCGGATGTTCTTCTGATCGCGATGACGCTGGCCCAGCCGGCGAAGGGGCTCTGGTATGCAACGATATGCACGGCCGGATCCGTTACAGGCGCCCTATTCGGGTATCTGATCGGATATGCCTTCTGGGCAGCCGTCGGCGGGTATTTTTTCAAATACGTGCCGGGTTTCACGCCGGAGATATTTGCTCAGGTATGCAAATCGTACGAACAGTATTCGGTTCTCATCGTCTTCACCGCGGCGTTCACACCCATCCCCTACAAAGTCATCACGATAACGGCCGGCGTTTCCCACATCTCCGTGCTGCCGTTCATCGTTGCGTCGATTTGCGGCAGGGCCGGCCGGTTCTTCCTCGTCTCGGGGCTGCTGATGAAGTTCGGCCCCAGGATGAAGGAGTTCATCGAGAAGTATTTCAACCTGCTGACCGTGCTTGTCGTGGTGATCTACGTTCTCGCCTTCTACCTATTGCCCGTGCTGTTCAAGTAACCGAAATCACTTCGGAGGAAGCCCCGCGGTCGGGCTGGATAGCCAGAGCTGGCGGTAGGCGATATATGGCGTGCCCATCGGCGTTACCTTCATGCCGTGGACATACGGCTGCCAGATGCCGTGTGTCGTGTAGTGGAACACGAACACCAGCGGGGCGTCGTCGACGATGAGTTGTTCGGCATCACGGTACAGGGCGACCCGCTCTTTCGCGTCGATCTCAAACCGCGCCCGGTCGAGCAGCTCATCGACGCGGGGATTCGCATATCGGCTGTAATTGCCGGCCGGGCCGATGTTTCCCGAGTGAAACAAACTGTGCAGAAAATTGTCCGGATCAGGGTAATCGACGGTGAAACCCATGCGGAAAAACGGCGTCCGGCCACTCTGGACATCTGCCAGAAGCTCGGGAAAATCGACGACCTTCATTCGGCATGAGATACCGATATCGCGAAGGTTCGCGAGAACGAACTCGGCCGTTCGGATGTGGATCTCGTCGCGGTTTACTTCGAGGGTGATCTCGGGAAATCCTCTCCCGCCGGGATAGCCTGCCGCGGTGAGAAGGCCTCTCGCCTTTTCAAGGTCGTAGGAATAACCGCGAAGTTTTGGGTTGTAGCCCATGATCCCTGGCGGCAGGGCTCCCCGGGCAACACGGGCACGATCATTGATCACGAGCTTCACGATGGCTTCACGATCTATGGCGTAGTTCATGGCCTGCCTGACCTTGACGTTGTCGAAAGGCGGCGTTTTCACATCGAAACCGAGGTAATAGATGCCCCACCTGCTGACTTCCTGGAATTGCCTGGCCCAGTGAGGATCCTGGAGAACGTTCTTGTATTCCGGGTCGGGAACGTCGTTGTGCATCAGTTCGCCGTTCCGGAACCGGCGGAATCGTTCTATTTCATCAGCTATAACGGGAAACTCGATCCGGTCGAGGTAGGGGCGACCTCGATAATAATCGGGATTCGCGTTGAGAACGAGCGTGTCGCTCGCCCTTCCGCCCCAGGAGAACGGGCCGGCGCCGACCGGGTTCCAGCCGAAATCCTCACCGAGAGCCTCTGCGTCCTCGCGAGGCACGATGAAGACAAAGTTCAGTGCCAGAAGGGAGAGGAAAGGGGTAAACGGCTTGTCGAGGGTGAACTCGATCGTATCGGAAGCCACTACCCTGATCCCTTCGATCGACGAGGCCTGGCTGGCGTTATACGCCGCCGCGCCCCTGATCACCAGGTAGTTCTTGCCTTTTCGGTTGGAAAAACCTGGAGCGAGAAGGCGATGCAGCGTATATGAGACGTCTTCCGCCGTGACGAGCCGGCCGCCATTCCGCGTCGGAGCGTCGTTGGGACCGCTCTTTGCCTGAAACCTGGCATCGGAGCGAAGGGCAAGCCGGTAGGTGAGCCTGTCCGCGCTGATGGTCCAGGATGCAGCCAGAGCGGGCACGGGGCGACCGTCCTCGTCGAACTCGAGCAGGCCGTCGAACAGCTGGCGAGCGACTTCGTGGGAATACGAGTCGTTCACTTCAGCCGGATCGAGTTTCATGATCGGCGACGAAAAAGCTCGCCGGTAGACGCCTCCAGCTTGGGGCTTCTCGGTCGCGGTGATGGCGGGAGGCTCCGACGGAGTTTCCCCGCATCCGGTCAGGCACAGGACAGTGCCAAAGATACCTGCGGCAATCGCAGTTAGCAGATGACGCCGGCCGTTTCTTTCAGGTGACAAGCCAATCCTCCATGAACGCGCCTTCTGGGCGCACCCCCTGCCGTACTCTCTTCCGGGGGAGTGATCGTCCACAACGGTGGACCGCCGGCGATCATACCACGTTTTGCATGCACTGGACAAAGATTCGGAATATCACGTAAAGTATGGGAAAACCCGTCTTCACCTGATCAGAAGGAGTCTTCGGTCATGATTCATTCCTTCCGTACATCCATTCTTCCCGTTCTCCTGGCCCTGACGTTCTTCATCAGCGCGAACGCTTCAGCCGCGGTGAAGCGGGACACCATTCCCCACAGGATCGTCTATGCCGTCAAGGCAGTCTCGCCAACGGACGTCTGGATCGGCACCGAAGAGGGCGCCGCCCATTTCGACGGAACGGCCTGGACCGTCTACACGACAGCCGACGGACTTCCGCACGATGTCGTGACATCAATCGCTTTCCACCCGACCGACGGCTCGGTCTGGTTCGGCACGTTCGGCGGCGTGGCCAGGCTCTCGAATGGGAAGTTCGACAGTTTCACCGCAGCCAATTCGGGCCTGGTCAATAACGTCGTGTACGGGCTGACCGTCACCCTGCCCTATCTCTGGATTGCGACGACGAACGGCATTTCGAGATTCAATCCCGGCGATGGAAGCTGGAAGACACTCGACGACAGAAACACGCCGATGCACGAAGTCTGGATCTACGGCGTCACGTCTGAACCGACAGGCCGCGGCGACACCTGGTTCGCCATCTGGGGAAGCGGAATGATGCTGATCAAGGAGGACGGAACGATCCAGTCCTTCGCTGACCCAGACGAAATTTTCGATGTGGACGTCGTTCGGAACGACGGCCCTCTGCACGAGATCCAGGTCGCGATCTCGGCCGTCGGCAACGTCGTCTATTCCGGCGCCTACTTCGGCCTGACCCGGTATGACGGCAAGAACTGGAACACGTGGACGGTCAAGGACCCCGACTCGGGCCTGCCGAGCGACTTCATCAATACCGTCAAGATGTCCCCCGACGGGCGCCTCTGCGCGATCGGCACCGACAAGGGACTCTGCATCCATGATTTCGCCAAAGGGAAATGGGTCACCTACCGCCGAAACACGCGCGGCCCGGGTGGCGAACTCGTCACGTTCGAGAACGGCGCCTGGAAAACCGAAACAACATCCGAAGCTCCGGCCGGCGATTTCGTGTGGGCCGTCGACTTCGTCGGAAATACGCTGTGGGTCGGCACCGCATCGGGTCTCTACACCATGACGCTGTCCATGTGACCGGCAAAAAGCGAAAGGTATTATATGATACGACATTTTATATTCCGCCATACCGCATACGTTCTTGCCTGCGGTCTTTCTGCCGTCTGCTGTCTCGCGGCTACCAGCCCAGTCTCAGCCCAGTCGGTGAAGGCCTATCACCAATGGACGGCGCCGTTCGAGTATAACGGGCCGGCTCGCTCTTTCAGCGAGGAAGAGCGGAACCCGAATACTATCAGGGTCGGTATCCTTGCATCCCTCTCAGGCGGCGGCGCGGAGTATGGGATCGCGATGCGGGAAGGGGCCGACATGGCACGCGACGAGATCAACGCCCGCGGCGGCATCAAGGGCAAATCCCTCGAACTGATCTATCGGGACGACCGGAACGACATGGGGGAAAACGGGCACCAGACCGTGAAACTGCTGTTTGACGACAAGGTGCTCGCCATCATCGGCTCGGTACATTCCGGCTGCACCCATGTCGCTGCGCGGATCACCCTGAAGGCGGAAACCCCGCAGTTGACGACCGTCAGCACCGATCCGACGGTGCAGATGATCGGCAGTCCCTGGATGTTCCGCTGTCTCGCCGACGACCGGGCCCAGGGCGCGGCCATCGCCGACCTGGTCTTCGGGAAGGATGGCCACAGGCGCGTGGGCCTCTTCCAGCAGCGGAACCGGTACGGGAAGATGGGCGGCAAGACGATTGCGCATATCGCCACGACACGGAACACGCCGCTCATCTTCAAGGAGTTTTTCGAGCCCAACCAGACCGACTTCTCGAAGCTCACGGCAACGGCAGCCAGGGACAAGCCCGAAGCCCTCATCATCTGGGGTCTGTACAGCGAGGGAGCGGGGCTCGTCAAGGCCCTTCGGGCCTCGGGATATCGAGGAACCATCTATGGCGCCGACGGGATGGTCTCGCAGAAGTTCATCGAACTTGCCGGCGATGCCGCAGAGGGAACGATCGTCACGTATCCCTTCGACGACACCCGGACGGATCCGGTCACGCAGAAATTCATCGCCGATTTCCAAAAGATCTACGGAAAACGTCCCGACTCGTTTGCCGCACACGCCTACGATGCCGTGTATATGATGGCGCGCGCCATCGAGCGGGGCGGCACGAGCAAGGTGGGCATCCGTGACGCCC
>JAGOCE010000265.1 GCA_017998915.1 Candidatus Ozemibacteraceae bacterium | reverse complement strand
GATCTGTTCCAGGGACAGGATGAACACGATCATCAGGCCGAACAAAGACGTGACGAACAGGCCGAGATCCTTGATCATCTTGACCTGTCCGAAATGGTATACATCGAGAACCTTGGCCCCGGCGATCAACGGCAGAATGAGGCAGAAAATTCCAAGCAGGAGCCGATTTCTGAGCGCTTCCAGAAACGAGTAGTAAGCTATCCAGAAAACAGGTTTGACGGAATTTCGGCCCCGATGAAAAATAGATTGCCCCATCATATATTAAGATCGATATTTTTTAGCAAAACGGTCGCCTCCCCGAACGAGCCGAGGGGGCGCCCGCTTATTGTAGCAAGGACATTACATCCAGACTGCGTGAAGAGTGCTTCGCTGGCCGTCGGGCCCGACTCCGTTGCCGTATCTGGGCATCCCGTTCGTGTAGGCGACACCGCCTGCAACGCCATTGTTATTCTGTCCAAACGAGGTACACATCGTTGCACGCCGAACGTTGGCCGGCATCCGAGCGGGACCACAACCACCAATGAGATCGGTTCTATAAGTTGTCCAAGCCACGCCAGCGGCGTTGCTATCGACAGTGGGACGCTTGATGAAAGTGTAGTGGTTCCGGCAGGTCAAGGTGGGAATGGCGGACTTTTCACCGTAGACCTTCGAGAGATCGGGGCAGACGAACATATCGGTTCCACCGGCGGCCTCAGCAAGAGCACCCCGGGAAATGCCAAACGTAGTGGGGGTAAAGCCGGTTCCGTTCCAGCGAGAACCCCAGTAGTAAGTGCCATGCTCAGTGTCTCCCGTTTTGTGGTTGATTCGGCGCATGACGGCGATGTTATCCCGGCTGATGGCGGCCGTCTTGGTTTCCCAGACGCCGACGGCCTGGTCGACGGACTTGAGCTGGGACTGACATGCCCTCTGCCTGCTTTCCGTAACGAAAGACTGGTATTTCGGAATACCGACTGCAGCAAGAATGCCGATGACAAGAACCACAATCATAAGTTCGATCAGGGTAAAGCCGCGATTATCCATTGCGTCTTCTCCTTTAAAAAAATGAGGACAGGCATTTAATCAGCGCTTAGCAAGAGAGATGATACACCTTTTGTACCCTCTCCTAGTTTGATCTTAGGTGTTCCCTGCAGAAAAGTCAAGAAATCGAAATATTTTTTTGAAGCATCGACCAACGAGGGCGTACCCACCATTTCCAGCCATCTTCACAAGCGGGGTTCCGGCATAAAGCGTGACAGGCAAGGTGCTTGTCGAGTCATGGAGAATGAAACCCTCGTTCGCATTGAGTTTGTCGAGAGATTAGTTTTTCATGCTGTGAATGGGAGCCGGGATACGGCCACCGCGCTTCACAAAGGCGGCGGGAGAGTGGCGGACGACATCCATGATCGGGCCCTTGCCGAGCAGGCCGCCAAAGTCGACGATATCGCCCGCTTTTTTCCCGGGAACGGGGATGAGGCGGACCGCCGTGGTCTTGTGGTTGATCATGCCGATCGCCATCTCGTCGGCGATGATGCCGGCGAGCACCTCGACGCTCGTGTCGCCCGGAATGGCGACCATGTCGAGGCCGACCGAACAGACGCAGGTCATCGCTTCGAGCTTCTGAATGGTCAAAACGCCCTCTTCGACGGCGCGACACATGCTTGCATCCTCGGTGACGGGGATGAACGCGCCTGAGAGGCCGCCTGCATACGTACAGGCCATGACGCCGCCCTTCTTGACCGCGTCGTTGAGCAGGGCGAGCGCCGCCGTGGTCCCGTGGCAGCCGGTGCGCTCGAGGCCCATCGCCTCGAGGATGTCGGCGATCGAGTCGCCCTCGGCCGGCGTCGGGGCCAGCGAGAGATCGATGACGCCGAACGGGATGCCCATCAGGCGGGAGGCCTCGCGGCCAACCAACTCGCCCACGCGGGTGATCTTGAAGCTGGTCTTCTTGATCAGTTCCGACAGTTCGCCGAAATCGAGCGCACCTGCGTTTGCAAGCGCCGCCCGCACCACGCCCGGGCCCGAGATGCCGACGTGCAGGATCGCCTCGGCCTCGCCCACGCCGTGGCAAGCGCCGGCCATGAAGGGATTGTCCTCGGGCTGGTTGCAGAAGATAACCAGTTTGGCGCAACCGAGCCCGTCGCTGTCGCGCGTGCGTTCGGCCGTTTCCTTCATGATCTGGGCCATGCGATATACGCCGTCCATGTTGATGCCGGCCGCTGAACTGCCCACATTCACGCTCGAACAGACGCGTTTCGTCGTGCTCAGGGCATCGGGAATCGAATTGACGAGTAGCTGATCGCCGCGCGTGAAGCCCTTCTGAATGTTGGCGGTAAAGCCACCGACGAAGTCGACGCCCAGTTCGGTCGCAGCGCGATCGAGCGCGGCCGCGATCGGCACGACGGTGTCGCCCTTGCACGGGCCGGCGATCTGGGCGATCGGGCTCACCGAGATGCGCTTGTTGACGATCGGGATGCCGAACTTGCGCTCGATCGCCTGGGCGGTCGGCACGAGGTTGGCCGCCGTGCGCATGACTTTCTCGTAGACCTTGGTCGCGCACCGGTCGACATCCTCGTCGGCGCAGGTGAGCAGCGAAACACCCACCGTGATCGTGCGAATATCGAAGGTCTCGACGCCGACCGCGGTAATCAGTTCAATGACTTCTTCGAGACTGTACGACATGGCGCGCTCCCCGGCTCACAGCCGGTGCATGAATTTGAATACGTCTTCGTGCTGAATGAAAATCTTCACCTTCAGCTCGTCGGCCGCCTTCTGCATCCGCGACTGGAACTCGTCGAAGCTGCAGTTCGCCTGAGCGACGTCCGTTACCATCATGAGGGCGAACAAGTCCTGCATGATTTTTTGCGTGACGTCCTCGACGTTGACGTTGCTCTCGGCAATCGTCCTCGTGATGCCGGCAAGCACGCCGGGCTTGTTGGCGCCGAGCGCCGTGATGACCACACGTTCGCGTTTTTCACCGTTCATCGGATGCCCTCCGCAAGTCTGTCCGGATCGGCGAGCCGGTCGAGCAGCCCGTTCCGTTCGAGGAACGCGAGGCAGTTTCCGATCTCACCGACGTCTCCGAGCCGCTCGTGGGTGTCAGTTCCGATGGTCAGGTGCAGGTCGCGAAGAATGCCCACGTCGCGCCGCACCCAGAACCACGGATTCCGACTTCCGCCGGGCATCTCGAGGCCGTATCCGAACCGTCGTACCATATCACAGAGCGGCCCCAGCCGCAACGAATCTTCGAGCCGGTCGATCGCCGGATGCGCGACGATCACGGGAATACGGCAGTAGTCGTGAAGTTCCTCAAACCTGGCGACGGGCATCCCCCCCCACTCCTCCTCGCCCGCGTACTCGACCAGAAGGTAGTCGAGCGTGTTGATGCCGGCCCACGGCAGTTCATTCAGCCCCATTTCCACCCGGTCGAAGCAGGTGTCGAGTTCGATGCCGAACCAGACGTTCAGCCCGTCGGAAGTGGTCCCTCGCCACTTTTCCGCTTCGGCCAGGTAAGCCGGCCAGACCGAGCTCAGCCATGTTTCCGGCTCGAGGTTGCGGAATACCTTGCGAGTGAAGAAATGGTCGCTGATGCCGACGCCTTCGAGGCCCGCGCGCGCCGCCTCGGCGATGATTCCGGAAACGGCGAACCGGCCGTCGGAAAAGGTCGTGTGATTATGCAGGTTGATGCGCCGGCGCAGGACTGTCATAGAGCGGTTCCGCGGCTTCAGTCCGCCGCCCCCTCCGCCAGGCCCTGTTCGAGGATCGCCAGGGCCTCTTCGAAGTCGTAGTCATGGACAGCCTTCCCGAGAGCTGCAAACCTGTCGCGGAACGCCCCCTGAAGAAGGGCTTCGTGGCTCTCAACCAGCGTGATCGCGGCTGCGTCATCCTGCTCGAACAACTTTCGGAGCCGGTTGCAGACGTCGAGCAACTCCCTGCGATCGTGTTCGACGAGCGTCACGGCCGTCACGGCTTTCGGAGGCTCGTCCAGGGCCGCCAGTTCGCGCAGGACCCGGTCCAGCTCGGCAGCCGTTTCCTCGATCAGGGCGTCGATCGCTGCCGGATCAGCCCCGGAAGAGCAGGCTTTTTCGAGCTCGAACGCGCGTTCCTGGATGCAGGTGATGCCCAGGTTGGCCGAGCAGCCCTTGAGGGTGTGGGCGCAGCGCACGGCGGTCTGCGGGTCGTCATCGGCGCGGGCTTTCGCAAACGTTTCTCGGAAATGGAAGTGGGTATCGCGAAACTTGATCAACATGCGCCTGTAGAACGGTGCGTTTCCCATGACAAGGCCCAGACCTCTCTCCACATCGATTCCCTCGATCGGCGGAATACGAACGGAGGTCTCTGGCACCACGGGAGCATGCTCCAGCACGGATTTCCGGGATGGCTTGATCCATTTCGCGATCGTGGCGAACATGCCCTGCACGTTCAGCGGTTTGGCTACGTGGTCGTTCATGCCGGCATCGAGCACCTTCTCACGATCGCCAGCCATGGCGTTCGCCGTCATGGCGATGATCGGAATTTCCCTGAACGCGGGAATGGCGCGGATTGCACGCGTCGCTTCGTACCCATCCATTACCGGCATCTGGCAGTCCATGAGGATGCCATCGATCCGGCCGCATTCACCGAGCAGCCGGAGGGCTTCGCTGCCGTTTCCGGCCAGAACGACCTCGATGCCGGCACGCCTGAGCAGTTCGTGGGCGAGTTCGCGATTCAGATCGTTGTCCTCCACGAGGAGCACCCTCGCGCCGCCGATCTTTTGCATGCTCGCCACAAGCGCCTCGTCGCGCGTCGTCGAACGCCGTTCGACCGGGGAAAGGCGGCCCAACACTTCCCCGATCGAGTCGAGGAGCGTGGAAGGGGTGACGGGCTTCGTCAGGATCTTGATCGGAGCGATGCCGATCCGCTTTGCATCCGTGAGCGCCTCGTCACGCCCGTAGGCGGTGACCATGATGACGGCGGGGATGCGTGAGACGCGGTTGCTACGGATGCGCTGGATGCACTCGAGGCCCGTCATGCCCGGCATCCGCCAGTCCATGAGGATGAGATCGAACGGCTGGACGCCCGTCCGATCGGACTGTTCGACCAGTTCGATCGCCCTGTACCCGTTCGAGGCAGCCTCGATCGTAAAACCGAAGCTTTTCGCGATCGAGCCGAGAATCTCGCGGGCGCCGGCGTTGTCGTCGACGATCAGGACGCGCATGCCTCTCACGTCGTCGGCCGTCAAGGCCGTGCGGCGCCGGGGAGACGCCTGGAGGCCAAACCGGGCCGTGAAATGGAAGGTCGAACCGTTGCCGGGAGTGCTTTCGAGCCAGATGCGACCCTGCATCATCTCGACGAGGCGCCTGGAAATGGCCAGGCCCAGGCCGGTGCCGCCGTATTTGCGGGTCGTCGAGGCGTCAGCCTGGCTGAAGGATTCGAAGAGATTCGCCTGCTCTTCGAGCGACATGCCGATGCCGGAATCGCGGACCCAGAAGTGGAGCACGACGGAGCTTTCGGTTCGTTCGGCAACGTCGACGCCGATGACGATGTCACCCTTCTCGGTGAACTTCACGGCATTGTTCCCGAGATTCGCGATGATCTGGCTCAGCCGAAGAGGGTCGCCGACGAGGGCGGACGGGATGTCGACCGGCGTGCTGAAGAGGAGCTCCAGGCCCTTATCTTCGGCTCGCAGTCCGATCAGGCCGGCGATGTTGTCGAACACGTCTTCGAGCCAGAAGTCGGTGTTCTCCATGGTCAGCCGATTCGCCTCGATCTTGGAAAAGTCGAGGATGTCGTTGATGATGCCCAGCAGGTTCTCGGCGGCGCGGTGCACTTTGCTGATGTAGTTGCGCTGCTGGGGATTGAGGTCGGTCTGGAGGGCGAGCTGGGACATGCCGAGAATCGCGTTCATCGGCGTACGGATTTCGTGTGACATGTTCGCCAAAAAACTCGATTTGGCGACGGTGGCGGCTTCGGCCAGTTC
>JAGOCE010000010.1 GCA_017998915.1 Candidatus Ozemibacteraceae bacterium | reverse complement strand
GACGCAATGGAGCTGGCTTGGCGCGAGTATCAGAAACGATCGGCAGAGTGGCGCGGCTATCCCGCAAAGGGGGATGCCCAGGAGCGCCAGACGCTCGAGGGGCTGGCATACGATGCCTACCGGGCCTATCAGAAAACGACCGGCAACGAACTCGCGTATCAGGGCGTCTTCCAGGGGGGCGACATCAATTATGTGCCGTTCCTCAAGACCCTTCGCAAAGATCTCGAGGCAGGCCGAGAGCTGTATCTCCTGCTCGAGACGGTTCCGAACATGAAGAACGTCGAGTTTCTCGCCAGGTATCTGCTCTCTGATTCGATGGCGAAACCCTTCTGAGCGGGGCGCACGAAGAGAATGCCGATGGGAAAACGTCTCGCGCTGGCTGTGGCTTTCACCTGCCTCTGGACGTCCGCGCCGGCTTCTCTTTACGCGGCCACCCCGGGAAATCTGCCTCCCAAGCCGCTCACGGCCCCATACGAACTGGCCGCCCTCCTGACGCGAGGCGAGGAGCTGTTCCAGAACAACAACTTCCGCGAGGCCGTCATCTTCTACTATGAAGCCTTGAACATGACGGGCGATGCCGCGATGAAGGCGAAACTCCATTTCAGGATCGGCGAGTGCCTCGAGGGAGTGCGGCGATTCGAGTTCGCGGCGTATCACTACAAGCTCGCGATCAACAGTGGCCGGCTCACCGAGGTGCTCGTCAGCCGCGCGGCGATGAAGCTCAAGCATCTTCCGAAAATGGCCCAGCACGAAGAGGCGCTGAGGCTGTTCAACAAGGCCATGGCGGCATACCGCCAGCGCGACGTGCGGGGCTGCATCGATGATTACCTGAAGAGCCTCCAGCTCGAGCCCTCGCTCATGGCGCAGGACAACTCGAACCTGCTCGATGACGCGATTCAGTATCTGACCTACGTTTCCGAAAGCAAGGAAAAGGAGCCCGAACGGCTTCTGAAGCTTGCTACGCTGATGGAACTCAGAGGCGATACCGAAAAGGCCATCGAGACGCTGAAGCAGATCCTGATCATCTATCCGAACTCGTCGGTGGCCGGCGAAGCCGAGGAGAAAGTTGCTTTTTACACGCAGAAGCGCAGCTCCTATCTCGAGGTCCGGCGCCCGAAGGATGCCGTCTCGGAAGTCCAGGAGCGTGCGAACCCGGTCATCCATCAGACGAACCTTGATTTCGCCGATCCCGGCGCCGTTTCGAAAGATCTGACCGAGTGCGCTTACACGTTCAAGGCCGTGAACGAGTCGGCAAACATTCCCGAACACAGGTTCGAGGTTTTTACCGTCATTCTCGGAAAAGGCGAAAACCAGAGGGAGTTCTCCTACCGGTCCGACGAGGGAATTACCGAGCGGAAACTAACGCACGAAGACGGGGATGTCGTGTACACGGTGGAGTTCCCGGAAGTGAATCTCACGACCGCCTATATTCAGGATATTTACGGCGAAGGCGTCCGTTCGACGCAGCTGTTCAGCGGAATCAAGCTCAATCTGACCGTCACACGGAAGTAAGTTCGGAAAAGGAGCGCCTGCGGAATGCTTTTTCAGATGCTCGGGTTTGCGTTCGGACTGGTGATGGCCGTTCATTACTACGTTCTGCTGGTTTTCCTTCCCGCCCTGATCGATGCGTTTCTCGGCGACGAATGACCGGCAGCGAAGATGGTTGACCCTGTTTTCGCCCTGCGCTAAGATTGTACACACATTCGGGTTCTGAGCTGGTATGAATTTTGCTCTTTTCACTTGGCATATTACTCATGAGGATACGAGGAGGCGGCCATGGCACGCGAGGATACGCGCGACCTGAAGAAAATGTCGCGTGAGGAGCTGTACAAGCTTGCTCAAAAATTCAACATCAAGGGGCGCTCTGCCCTGACAAAAGATCAGCTGATCGAGCAGTTAACGCCGCTCCTGGCATCCGATGACCCTCCTCAGCCGCCGGCAGCGAAGAAGAACGCCGCTTCCGAGAGCATTGCCGAAAAACCTGCGACGAAGAAACGCGCTTCCAGGAAGACCGTCGTCGAAGAGCCTGAGATCCCTGTCCGACGTACGCCGATTGCGGGAAAACAGGGCGTGGCGACCGTTGAGACGAGCGGGCAGAAGTCCGACAAGCGTGCCATTCCGGGGTATGAAGAGCAGACGAGGGCCAAGCAGGTCGTCAATCGTCCGATTCCTGATACCGCGCGTCCCGGGGAAGAACGCCTCACCGGCGAGCTGCCTCTGGGCTACGGCGACACCCGCATTGTGCTCCAGGTGCGCGACCCGCACTGGGCACACGCTTACTGGGACGTCGCGGACCGCACTCGCCAGCAGCTTCGAAATGCCATCGGCGGCGAGGCCTACGACCGGTCGCTGTTCGTGCTGCGCGTCTACGACGTGACGGACATCGCCTTCGACGGATTGAACGCGCACAGTTATTACGACATCCATATTTTCGAGGGCGCCAACAACTGGTATCTCAACCTCGGCCGCCCTGACTGCTCCTTCCTCGTCGACCTCGGCCTCATCACGCCCTCGGGCGAGTTCGTGCTGATCGCGCGTAGCAACTCGATCCGGACGCCGCGCGATACGTACAGCGAGACGATCGACGACAAGTGGATGGTGCTCGACGAGGAGTTCCGCGAGATCTATCGCGCATCCGGTGGATTCAACGTCGGCGCGAGCAGCGGCGAGCTTCGTCATGCGCTGACCCAGCGGCTTTCCGAGCAGCTGAGTTCGGGAGCGCTGAGTTCGGCCGCCCTGAGCTCGGCCGCGCTGAGTTCCGAAGCCCTCTCTTCCCCCGGCGTTGGCCGCGGCGCCCCGCAGAAGGGAAAAGACTTCTGGCTCGTGGTGAACACCGAACTGATCGTGTACGGCGCGACCGAGCCCGATGCGAACCTGACGGTCCAGGGGCACCATGTGAAACTTCGGCCGGACGGCACCTTCACGCTGCGATTTGCCCTCCCGGACGGCCATCAGAACATCCCGGTCCGCGCCGTGAATGCCGACGGCGACATGGAGCGGACGATCACGCCGGTCGTCGAGAAAACGACGCGCTGATGCGCGTCCCGTAGGCGCCCTCCGGGGCGGAAAGGCCTGTATGTCATGAGCAACGGCTATCTCTGTCTTGTTTTGCACGCGCATCTTCCGTATGTCCGGCACCCCGAGCATGCGGACATGATGGAGGAGCGGTGGCTGTTCGAAGCCATCACCGAGACCTATATCCCGTTGATCGAGTGTTACCAGAAGCTCGTCGACGACGGTGTCGATTTCCGCATCACGATGTCGCTGACGCCGCCGCTGATGGGCATGCTCACCGATTCCCTCCTGCAGGAGCGGTATATCAAGCATCTCGACCTGCTGATCGAGCTTTCCGAGAAGGAAGTCGACCGCACGCGCTGGATGCCCGAGTTCCATGACACGGCGCTGATGTATCGCGAGCGGCTGACGCGGGCGCGTCGGCTGTTCTGCGACGAGTACCAGTGCAACCTGGTGCGGGCGTTCCGCAAGTTCCAGGACCTGGGAAACCTCGAGATCATCACCTGCTGCGCCACGCACGGGTATCTCCCGCTGATGGAGCTGTATCGCCCGGCGGTGCGCGCACAGATCGAGCTGGCGGCGAACGATTACGAGCGCCATCTCGGCCGCAGGCCGCGCGGCATCTGGCTCGCCGAGTGCGCCTTCAACCCCGGCGACGACAAGGTGCTCGCCGACCATGGCATCCGTTTCTTCTTCACTGACGCGCACGGCGTTCTCCATGCGCATCCCAGGCCCCGCTACGGCGTGTTCGCGCCGTTGTTCACGCCCTCGGGCGTGGCTGCGTTCGGCCGCGACCTCGAGAGCAGCAAGCAGGTCTGGTCTGCGGAAGAGGGATACCCCGGCGATTTCGACTACCGCGAGTTCTATCGCGACATCGGGTTCGATCTCGATCTCGATTATATTCGACCCTATATTCACGAGTCGGGCATCCGCCTGAACACGGGCATCAAGTATCATCGCATCACGACCCGCGGCGGCGGCCACAAGGAGCCCTATAACCGGCGCGTGGCGTTGGCGAAGGCCGAGATGCACGCCGGCCACTTCATGTGGTGCCGCGAGCGCCAGGTCGATTACCTGAACACGCTCATGGACCGGCCGCCGATCATCGTCTCGCCGTACGACGCCGAGCTGTTCGGCCACTGGTGGTACGAGGGCCCCGATTTCATCCATTATCTGCTGCGCAAGGTCGCGTGTGACAGCCGGAAACTGCAGTTGATCACGCCGTCCGAATACCTGGCGGCGCATCCGAAGAACCAGGTGGCGATGCCCTCGATGTCGTCGTGGGGCCACAAGGGCTACCACGAGGTCTGGCTCGAGGGGAACAACGACTGGGTCTATCGGCACCTGCACAAGGCCGCCGAGCGCATGATCGAGATGGCCGACCGGTTCCCGCACGCCGAGGGAACGAAGCGGCGCGCCCTCAACCAGGCGGCGCGCGAGCTGTTGCTGGCGCAGGCTTCCGACTGGGCGTTCATCATGAAGACCGGCACGACGGTCCCCTACGCGGTCAAACGCACGAAGGACCACTGCGTGCGGTTCACTCGCCTGTATCACGACATCAGCGCCGACGCCGTCGACGAAAACTGGCTGTCGGAAGTCGAGTCGCGTGATAATATATTCCCTCAGATAGATTACAGGATATATTCTACGGCCCGGTGACATCCCATTGCCTCCCGAGCCAAACAACACCAAACCCGGTCGAATCAAGGCTTTCCTGAACGGCATTTTCGAGCGGCACGCCGGCATCTTGTTCTCGCTCATCGGGATCGGCATCGGCATTGTATTGTTCGGGAGCAGGTCCCTCGATGGCGTCGAGGATTATCTGCATGCCTTCTACCTCCAGGCCGGATATGCTCCCGACAGGCCTCGATCCGATATCCTGGTGATCAAGAAGGATGAATTCTCCTCCGAGCTGATCCAGCGGAATCCGAACAGGAGCGATTTTGCATCGATCATTCGGGCGCTTTCCCGACCGCATTTCGTCAAATTCACGTCGGGCGGCCGGTTTGCGTATTATGACGGTCTCGAACTGAATTTCGGCCTTCTCCGGGGGAAGGGGTGCCCCGTCGTGAATTCGCTCGGCGAGAGCGAACGCACGATTCTCCATTATCAAGCGAAGGAAAGCGGCGAGAAGCCACCGCCTCGGCCGGAATATTTCTCGTTTTTCTCTTTCATCGAAAGACTCTGGACCCACAGTGGAACCAGCGTCATGAGCACCTTCGATCTTCCGAAAGTCGAGAAATCATCCTTCCCGCTGTTTCCGAAGGATGCTGCGAACCCGGAGAAGGAGCTTCTCGAAGCGTGGGAAACGTTCTTCATCGGATTGCTTCGGGGATATGTGGAGGTTAATGTTCGCGCGAATCTGAACGCCGAAACGAAATTTTCACTCCGTCTGCGCTTCAATCGCCCTGGCTTGCCACCAGGCATCTGGGTCACTCCAGCCTCGGTGATCGCCTGGGATTTTGTTTTACAGGGAATAAAAGAGGCTGAAAGGAACAATGATCTCGAGCTGAGCGAGGCCATCGACACGGCGAGCGTGCCCATCGTGCTTGCCGCGCAGGTCAGCGAGTCCACCGTCACCGAGCAGAAGATGATTACCGAAGGGCCTGAAACGGGAAGAATGACGTACTCCACGGTCAAGCGAATTTCCCAGATCATGCCCGAACAGGAATTCGTAAAAAAGACGGCCGAGCTCGGGTTCATCAATATCGGTGTGACCGGAAAGGGAAACGCGACAAAGATCCTGCTGTTCGTCGAACAGCCGGATAGCAAGAACCTGCAGCCGTCTTTCTCCCTGGTCACTTCGGCGCTTGCCCTCGACCGGAAAAATCCCGGGACGGCTTCGGGGGCATCGTATCTCGATGCAATGAAAGCCGAACTCGTGCGCATCACCGAAGCAAAACGCCAGGGGACGTACAAAGGCGGCTTCAGACTGAAAGACATCGATATTCCTTGCGATGCAAAGGGATATATGACGGTGAATTTTATCGGATCCGTGCAGAGAATCGGAAGTTTTCTGGCAATGTTTCCTGCGGTGTCGTTTTATGAATGCTTCGACGAAGAGCACCTGAAGGCATGCGCTTCGGCGGCTTTGGATCCAAAGCAGGCCATGAAACTCGATCCAGCCGTTGCGTATTCAAAAACCCTCAACACGAGAATATTTGCTGATATGATCTGCCTCGCGGGACCTTTCGAAGCGACGGATTTCGACTTTTACCCGACGCCGCTCACCATCCCGACACCTTTCAGCATGCTGAAGGAAAATCTGATGGGGATCGAGATCCATGCGAACGCCATTCAGAACATCCTCGACAGAAAATTTCTTCGTCCCGCCGAGCAGTCTATGACGCTCGTCCTCCTCGTTCTTGGAACGATCCTGCTCGGTTTTCTCCTCGACTTCATGTCGCCCGGCATTGGAGCCGTGCTGATGCTGGCAAGCTGCGGTGGCATGTTCCTGCTGGGGTTCCACTCGTATCATGCGTGGGGCCAGTTGATGGCCATTTCTCCTTGCCTGATCAGCTTTCCGATCACCTGGGTGGCCACGGTTCTGACGAATTATTTCCGCCAGCGGGCCAAGGCGAACACGACGAAGGCGATGTTCGCGCGGTTCGTCTCGAAGGATGTCGTGCAGTACATGCTCGAACACCCGGATCTCGTCAGACCGGGCGGCCAGAAGGTCGAGATGACGGTCTTTTTCTCCGATGTGGCCGGCTTCACGTCGATTTCCGAGGCCCTGACGCCTGAAGAATTGGTCGTGCTCCTCAACGAGTATCTCGGTACCATGACGGATATCCTGTTCAAATACGGCGGAACGCTCGATAAGTTCATCGGAGACGCGGTCATGGCGTTCTGGAACTTCCCGAAAGGCCAGCCCGATCATGCGGTGAGGGCCTGCCTGTGCGCGCTCGAGATGCAGGCGACGATCACCGAGCTTCAGAAGGGATGGGCCAAGCGAGGCCTTCCCAAGGTGGCGGCGCGATGCGGAATGAACACGGCGCACGTGGTCGTCGGCTACATGGGCTCGATCAAGGCCCAGATGAACTTCACCTGCATGGGCGACGGCGTCAACCTCGCTTCCCGCCTCGAAGGCGCGAACAAGGAATACGGTACGATGATGATGATCTCCGACGCGACCTACCAGCAGGCGAAGGAGCGCGTGACGGTGCGGTTCCTCGACTTCCTTGCCGTGAAAGGGAAGAAGGAGCCGGTCAAAGTGCACGAACTCGTTTGCGAGAAGGGCAAGGAGCCTCCCTGGTGGAGCGAACTTTCAGGCCTGTATGACACCGGCATCAAACTGCATCTCGACCGGAAATGGGACGAGGCGATCACCACATTCGAAGAGGTGCTCGCGCGGTGGCCCGACGACGGCCCGAGCAAGACCTACATCGGCCGCTGCCAGGAATACAAGACCAACCCGCCGCCCGAGAACTGGGACGGCAGTTACCACCTGACGCACAAATAATCGACGCGCTTCTCGCCAATTCGCGCGGGATGTGGTAAATACTCTGCATGGAATCATACAACGTCGAGCCTCTGCTCAATGAGGCTCTGATCATCGAAGACACTGACACGCTTTCCCGTTTTCTCGACAGCGTCGCCGATACCGACGTGGTTGCCGTCGATACCGAGTCGGCAGGGTTTTACAAATACCGAGCGATCGTGAACCTGGTCCAGGTTTCCACGCGCACGCGCGCGGCGCTGATCGATCCGCAGGCGTTTGCCGACTTTACTCCCCTGGCTCGTTTCGCGAAAGAGCGGGACTGCGAATGGCTGTTCCATGGCGGCGATTATGATGCTGCGATTCTTGCCCGCGAGCTCGATGTGCATGTCCGTAAGATTTTCGATACGCGCATCGCGGCCGAGATGATCGGCTCGAACGAGCTCGGGCTGAGTGCCCTGGCCGAACGTTATCTCGGCTTCCCCCTCGACAAGAAACTACAGCGGTGCGACTGGTCGCGCCGGCCGCTGACGCCGGGCATGATCAAATACGGGCTGCTCGACGCGATCTGTCTCATTCCGATCCGGGACGCGATGCGTGCCGAGCTCGAACGGCTTGGTCGGCTCGACTGGGCCGAAGAGGAGTTCGAAGTGCTCACCGAGCGGTTCGTGAACTCGCCCCGGCTGCCTGCACACGATAATCCTTACGCATATCTGATCAAGGGCTCCGCCCGCATGCCGGTCAGGCAGATCGCGATCCTGAAGGAAGTCTGGACGCTCCGCGAGCGGATCGCCGAAAAGCTCGACCGCGCTCCCTTCATGGTGATCGGGAATCAGGCGCTGCTCGATATCGCGCGCCAGGCACCGCGCAGTCTCGCCGGGCTTTCCGTCATCAAGCAGATCGGCCGCGACTTCATCGCCAGATACGGCCGCGAGGTGCAGGAAGCGGTCAAGCGCGGTCTGGAAGCCCCGACCGAGGGGTTGCTCCCGCCGACCCGCCCGCGCCGCGAACAGAACTTCTTCACCTCCTGGGAAGGCGATCTCGTCAGGACCCTGCGTGACCGCCGCAATGCCGTCGCGACCCGCCTCGGGATGCCGGCGGCCCTGTTGACCGATCCCGAAGTGCTCGGGGTGCTCGCAAAAGAGCGGCCGACAGAGATTGCCGGGATGAAAAACATCCCTGGATTCCGGAACTGGCAGGTCGAGCTCCTGTTCGATGAATATCAACCGATATTGAACCGCGAACCGCCGGCGGGGCCCGTCGGCCGAAAACGCCGCAGACGCAGGAAACCTGCTCCCGCTTCCGGTAGCGGCGAGTGATTTCCACCGTCGTCAGCCTGCTCCTGGGCAGTGTCGCCGTTCTGGCTCTTCCCAGGCTGGTTCCGGGAATCAAAATCCGGAATTACGGATCCGCGCTTCGGCTCGTGATCGCGATGACGCTGATCGGAACCTTCGTGAACCTGGTTCTCGGGTTTTTCACGCTCGGCCTCTGGCGGGTGTTCCAGGTGCTGTCTCTCGGCGTGCTCTCGCTGCTCGTGAACACCTTCGCCCTCGATTTCGCCTCCGATATCGTCGGGGGCGTCGAGGTGGACAGTTTTTCCAGCGCCTTTCGGGGCGGTCTCGTGGTGACGATCTGGACGTATTTCCTGTGGTTCCTGATCCCGGCCTGACCGCTGCCGGCCGCTCGCACGAGGCGGAATGCGGGGCGTCCGCGTCCGGGTGGCGCAGGCTTCTTCCTTGGTCGTTTCCGGCTTGGTTGCCTGAGATCGTTTTTCTGTGCCTCTGCACCTGGCTTTTCGCCGCCGATCTGAGCGCGAACGGTCATCCGTGGGGATTCCCCCTCGACGACGCCTGGATCCACATGACCTTCGGCCGGAATCTCGCGCAGGGCGCCGGCTTCGGCGTGAATCCCGGCGAACCGAGCGGGGCCTCGACGAGCGTTCTCTGGTCGCTCTGGCTGGCTGCTCTGCACCTGCTGCCCGCGCGACTCGGCCTGGCCGGGGTGATCGCATGCGTCAAGGCGAGCGGCGTTCTTCTGGGGCTGGCGGCTCTCGCCGGAACGAGGCGGTTCCTGCGCGCGGCGGGGCTTTCCCCGGGGGAAACGTTCGCCGGGTTGTTGCTTGCGATCGCCGCATATCCGCTTTCGTGGGCAGCCCTCTCGGGAATGGAGGTGCCGCTCGCCTGCGCCTTGTGCGCCTGGGCGACCGCCTATCAGGCCGAAGCCTCGAGGGAGGCGAATTTCGGTCGTTCCCGCCGGATTGCCGCCGTCCTCTGGACTCTTGCGACCCTCGCAAGACCTGAAAATGTCGTCTTTCTCGCCGCGGCCGTCGTCCTCATGAGCCGTACCGAGGAACAGGGACGGCTTTCATGCATGGCCCGGCTCGCCGGATGGGTTTTTCCCGTATTGGTCGTATATATATGTATAATGATATATATTAGCGGCAAACCGTGGCCGTCGACGCTCGAGGCGAAGATGACTGCCGGGGCACTTCCGGCGCTGGCGAGAGCCGGCGACTGGGCCGGAATTCCGGGTGCGGCTCTTGCGGGGTGCGCGAAGTCGTTCGGCGAGTCGATGACCTTCTTGCTCGGCGAGAACGTCGTCGCGCTCGCCGCGTTCCTCCTGGCACCGCTGTTCTGGTTCGTCTCCCGGAAAGAACGCTTCGAACGAGGGATCGTCGAGACAGCCTGGTTCGCCTGGGCGAGTCTTCCGGTACAGGCCGGGCTCGTTGCGATGGTTGCCGCGCCCGAGTCGTATTCCGCGTTTCATGGGCGGTATCTGGCGCACACGGTATGGCTTGCGGTTCCAGCCGCGATGGTCTTCGCATGCGTCGCCCTGCGGGGTCTCGGCAGGCCGCGCCTGATCATCTGTGCGGTTGTGCTCGTGGGTTTGCTCGCGGCGGCCGACAGGCAGATCGATCTCGCCGGATCGTATGCCCTCGAAACCTCGAACATCACGAACCTGCAGGTGCGCATCGCGCGCTGGTTCGGAGAGCGCCTGCCGAAGGGCGGCGCGGTCGCGATCAATGACGTCGGCGCGATGGGGTATTTTTCGGGCCGCCGCCTCATCGATCTCGAAGGACTGATCACGCCTCAGGCCATTCCATGGAACCGGGCCGGTCGGATCGATGCATTTCTCGAAGGCGTGAAGCCCGAGTATCTCCTGATTTTCCCCTACTGGTATCCCGAGGTCGTCGGCCGCCTGGGCTTTTTCAAGCCGCTCATGCGGTTCAGCATCGAGCGGAACGTCACCGGGGGGGGGGAGGAAATGGTGCTGTTTGCCATGCCCTGGACATCGGTGAACATGCAAGCCTGGCCGCCGCTTCCCGAGCCGGGATTGCCGCCTGCTGTACCCCTTGTCGCCGGCAGGCAATGATTCCTCTCTGGGAATAGCCGATTGCGCGTTCCCGCTCGTGCTGAGCCCGTCGAAGCACGAGAGGCTCCCGAGGCTTCATGCGCGTTTTCCTCGCGGTTGAGCCCGGGAACGCCGATAGCTTTTCTGACGAGGAAAACGGTGAATTTGCCGTACCCCGAAAATATGGGTATACTTGAACAATCTGGTCATCGTTTTCAGATCATATTTTATCAAGGAGGAATCTCGTGAAGCGTTTCTTTGGTTCTTTCCTGGCAGCGGCGCTGTGTTTTGCGTCGGCCGGCGGTGCGTTCGCGGCTCCCGGCATCAACATCAAGGCCGTCAAGGGCTTCAACACCGAAGTCGAGGTCGATGTTCCCGAGGTTGCGGTCAACGCCTGCGAGGCGGCGGGCCAGAAAGCCCTCTCGATCACGATTCCGAACGGCTCGATCTCTCTCGACAAGGCCTGCCCCCAGCTTCCCCGGCTGACGGCGATGGTCATGGTCGATCCTTTCAAAAACCCGATTTTTCGCGTGAAGCCCGTCCAGTCCGAGATCATCGACCTCGATGCGCGCGTCGTGCCCAGCAAGGGCAACATCACCCGCAACATCGATCCGAACACCGTTCCGTTCGAATACGGCGATGTCTACGGCCAGGACCGCTGGTATCCCGCCGATAACGAGCTCGTCGCCCTCAGCGAACCCTTCATCATGCGTGACATCCGCGGCGTCCGCCTCCTCGTGAACCCGGTTCAGTACAACCCGGTCCAGAACAAGCTCCGCGTCCATCGCCGCCTGAATATCTCGATCGTCGGCGGCAGCGGAAGCGCCACGAACGTGAGCCGCGGCGCCCAGCGCATCAGCCGCTACTACGAACCGATCTACCGCAGCGTGTTCGCCAACTTCGACAAGGCTTCCTCCCGCCTTCCCCGCCTCGAGGAAAACGGTCGTTTGCTGATCATCTCTGCTGACACCTTCGTCGACGCGATGGGCCCGTTCGTCGCCTGGAAGAAGAAGTGCGGCCTCGACGTCGCCCTCGTGAAGATGAGCGAGATCGGCAAGACCGCTGTCGATATCAAGAACTATATTCAGGCCGATTACAACAAGGGCGGTCTGACTCACATCATGCTGGTCGGCGATGCCGCCCAGGTTCCCACCCTCAAGGGCGTGAAGGAAAACGCGGATTCCGATCCGTGCTACACCAAGCTCGCCGGTGACGACCACGTGCCGGATTGCATCATCAGCCGCCTCTCCGCGACCACCCCGGAAGCCGTCGCCTACCAGGTCGCCAAGTTCGTGAACTACGAGCAGTTCCCCTCCACCGGCGCCGAAGCCGCCTGGTATGGCAAGGGAATCGGCATCGCCAGCAACGAAGGCAACCCGACCGACTTCGTCCGCGCCGGCTGGATCCGCGACGCGCTGCTCAAGGGCCAGTTCACCTCGGTTGACGAAATCTACGCCCCGAAGGCCACCAAGGCCATGGTGTTCTCCGGCATGGCCGAAGGCCGCAGCCTGATCAACTACATCGGCCACGGCAGCAACACCACCTGGGTCACCACCGGGTTCGGCGTCTCCGACTGCGCCCAGCTGAAGAATGGCTGGAAGATGCCCATCATCTGGGACGTCGCTTGCGTGAACGGCAACTTCGTCAACATGGAATGCTTCGCCGAGGCCATGATGAAGTCCGGCAACATCGAGGACCCGAAGGGCGCCGTCGCGATCTTCGCCGCCAGCACCAACATGGAATGGGTTCCTCCCTGCGATGTCCAGAAGGAAATCAACAATAACTACACCGTGAACGAGCTCTACAAAACCGTCGGCGGCCTCGCCTTCAACGGCGTCATGAAGGGCCTCGAGATCTACGGAACCGATCCGAAGAAGAGCGGCGTCATGATGTTCGAGCAGTGGCATCTGTTCGGCGATGGCACGATGCTCGCCCGCTTCAAGGCTCCCACGGCCGTCACCGTATCGGTTGAAGCCGCCAAGGCCGAGGACCGCGTCAACCTGGCCGCCAAGGTCGTCGATGCCGAAGGCAAGCCGGTCAGCAATGCCCGCGTCACCTTCTACACCGAGCGCGTCGAGAACGCCCAGGTCGCAACGACGAACGAGCAGGGTATCGCCAACCTGTCGATGCCTCTCGTCCGCAACGACGGCGGCTACGTGACCGTCATCGGCGCCGACCTGGTCCCGGTCGTCGACCAGCAGGTCAAGTTCTGATCTGATCCTGTCCCGATAACCGGGCCCGGGGATATCCCCTGGGCCCGGTTTTTCTATGTGTTACGTGTGGAAAAAACGAGAATAACCGCCTTTTCACAGAGACACCGAGACACGGAGGTTATTTCATAACGAAGAAAAAATACACACGATATATCCGTAGGGACGGGTTGGAAACCCGCGCCCGTGTCCTTGCGACGTATGTGTGCTTCGACGAAGCGCCAGGTTCACCTGCGTTACAGGATTCCCGATAGCAGAACGACCCGCATGACGATGTTCGCCAGCATGCCGGCGGCAACGTCGTCGAGGACGATGCCGACGCCGCCCCTGAAACTTTCGAAAATGTTCAGGGGGTAGAATTTCAGGATGTCGAACGCCCGGAACAGCAGGAACCCGGTGACGATCACGGCGAGATCGGCGCGCCAGAGGAACAGCAGGGTGGCCCACATGCCGACCACTTCGTCGATCACCACGAAGCTGGGATCTCTTGTGCCAGAAATGCGCTCGGAACGGTCGGCAAGACCGATCGCGGCAAGACAGCCGACGATGAACAGGACGACCTGCAGCCAGGCGTCGAGGTCGCGCGTCAGCAGGAAGATCGCGATGCCGGGAAGACTGCCCCAGGTTCCCGAGGCGATCGGGATATAGCCGAATCCGCCCCCAGCGGACAGGAGGCTGAGGAATCGCCCGCCGGGCGTTTCACTCGTCGAGCAGGTGCCAGTTTCGCTTGAGGTAGTCATATCCCGAATAGACGGTCATGATGACGGCGATCACCATGAGAACCTGGACGATCGGCCCGTGATAGACGGCGAAGATCGCCGCCGCTTCCGTGTAGTTCCAGCTGTGGAGGATGACGCGCGTGCTGATGAACACCAGCGCCGTGATGATCGCCGTGAGCTGGGCCGTCGTTTTCCACTTGCCGAGGCTGCTGGCTTCGATCGCCATGCCCTTCGGCGTGCAGACCAGCCTGAGCCCCGTGACGGCGAATTCGCGCGCGATGATGACGATGGCTACCCAGGCCGGCGTGAACGTGATGGAGCGATACTCGACCATCGCGATGAGCGCCGTCGAAACGAGCAGCTTGTCGGCGATGGGATCCATGAACTTGCCGAACGTCGTTTCTTCCTTGTACCAGCGGGCGACGGCGCCGTCGTAGTAATCGGTGATGGCGGCCAGGATGAACGTGACCGTGGCGACGATCTTGCCCCAGTCGCCGTTCGGGGTGTCGGGACCGTTCCAGAGGAAGGCCCCGAGAAAGATCGGGATCGCCGCGACCCGCGTGAACGTGAGCTTCGTGGCAAGGGTCATTCGACAACCTCAGCAGCGAAGTCGTATGCGTCGGCGGATAGAATCCTTACTTTTATTATATCGCCAGGTGTTATATTACCTTCCGCCGGAAGCGTGACCGTGTCGTCGACTTCCCAGGCGTCACCGGGGAGACGTGCGGTCGCGACCCCGTTCTCGATGGAGTCGATCATGACCTGCTGGAGCGAGCCGACCAGCTTCTGGTTGCGCTCCGCCGAGAGCACCTGCTGAAGCGTCATCAATTCGTCCAGACGTCGTGTTTTCTCGGGTTTCAGGACGCGGGGCCTGATTTTGAGGGCCGGGGTTCCATCTTCGGGAGAATAGGGGAAGGCGCCGACGCGGTCGATGGGGTGTTCCTGGACGAACTCGATCAGCTCGTTGAAATCCTCCTCGGTTTCTCCCGGGAAACCGACGATGAACGTCGTCCTGATCGTCGCCTTCCGCCAGGTGCGTCGGATGTGATTTATCAGCGATACGAGATGTCGCCGGTCGGTGCCTCGATTCATCAGGGTCAGCATACGATCCGAGGCGTGCTGGAAGGGAATGTCGAAATACGGCACGAGCTTGGGGAGACGATACAGCGCATCGAGCAGCCCGGGCGTGACTCTCGCCGGATGCATGTAATGCAGGCGGATCCAGTCGATGCTGGGAACCGTTCCAAGCTTCTCGACCAGCTCCGGAAGACGGCAGGCTTCGCCGTGGTCCGTTCCGAAGCGTGTCGTATCCTGGGCGACGATATTGATTTCCTTCGCCCCGGTCGCAGCGAGCCGTTCCGCATCGCGAATGACATCTGCGAATGGCCTCGAATGGAACGGGCCGCGGATTCCCGGGATGGCGCAGTATGCGCAGCGGTTGCTACAGCCTTCGGCGATCTTGAGAAACCCGATGTGCGGGGGTGTGAACCGGCGCGCGGACGGAATCCATGTGTTGCGACCGACACGTTTCGGATGTGGTGTCTCGGTGATTTTCGCGAGCATGCCGTCGAGTTCGCACCCAGAGAAAAACTCGAAGGTCAGATCGATTTCGGGAATCTCTTTCGCGACCTCGTCGTGATACCGCTTGATCATGCAGCCGAAGACGGCGACGCGAAGCTCGGGCCGTTCCTCCTTGAGCGAGAGCACCCGCATGACGGTGCGAAGCGACTCTTCCTTGGCGTCCTTGATGAAACCGCAGGTGTTGATCAGAACGAGATCTGCCTCGTCGGGGGATGAAACCCAGACAAGACCGCGCCGCTCGAGATCGGCGGCGACGACTTCGGAATCAGCCGTGTTCTTGGGACATCCAAGTGAGATCAGGTGAAACTTCATGGCTCACAAGATACACGGGGTTGTCCCAAAGATCAAGGTTTGCTCAGCCTTCTCCGCGCGAACGTTCGATGTGAACGAGCGAGCGTTTCGCGTCCTTCGACAGGATACTCGTCGGATCGAGTTCGATGACCTTGTTGTACTCCTCGACGGCCTTGTCGAACATGTTCTTGACGCGATAGATGCTTGCGAGCCTGAAGTGGGCCTCGACGAAATCCGGCGCCAACTGGATCGCGCGGCGGTACTCGTTCAACGCCTCGTTCTTCATGTTGTGGTCGTAATTCTCGTTGTAGGCCTCGCCCAGTTCGAAGTGGGCGCGGGGATTGTTCTCGTCGACCTTGAGGGCCTTCTTGCAGATCGCGATGGCCTCGTCGTACATGTGCTTTCCCGAGATCGACTGTTTGTTGTAGACGATCTTCAGGCCCCAATAGGGCCAGAGATTGTTCGGGTCGGCCGCGTTCGCCTGCTTGAAATAGTAGACGGCCCACTGCTGCTCTTCCTCGGACGGCGTGAAGCCCGAGCTGAGCGTGATGTAGGCGTATCCAAGCGCGAAGCAGTTCATCGAGTCCTTCGGATTCTGTTCGACCTTGGCTTTCAGGTCGGCGATGATCTGGAAGAACTGCTTGGCGCGGCCCTCGTCCTTCGCGTGGGTTTCCTTGTGAAGGTCGATGATTTTCATGTGATACTCGCCGTTCGCCGGCTCGAGTTCGATCAGCTGCCGATACTCGGAAATAGCTTCCTGGAACCGGTGCTGCTGCGAGTAGAGATCCGCGATTCTCCGGTGGACGGTGATGTTCTCGGGGTCAAGCTCGAGAACCTTCTTGTAGGTCGCCTCGACCTGGTCGAAGAGGTTTTTCCGGTAGTACACCTTTGCCAGTTCGAGCATGGCGAAGGAATTGCTCGGGTCGAGCTGGATGACCTTCTCGAAACACTCGATCGATTGCGAGATCGCATCCTCTTCGGAAATCGACTGGTCCAGCCCCTTCGAGACGAAAAGCCCGAGTTCGAGCCAGTCCTGCGGGGCCTGTGCCTTGTTGGCCGCTTCGCGGATGTTCGTGTTCAGCTCGGAAAGTTCGTCGGCCGTATGGAAGTTGTTCATGACCTTGAACTTGAGCTGGGTGATCAATTGGATGCGAACGTTCAGGTTGGTCGGGAAGTTGCTCTTGGCCTTGTGGAGCACGTCGACGGCCTCGACGATCTTGCCCTTGCGGGTATACAGATCGCCCAGCCTGACCGGGATGTCCTTGAAGCGGCTCTCCTGATCGTAGGAAATGGCCTGCTCATACTCGAACGTGGCCTCGTCGAACATGTTCTTCGACTCGTACAGCCTTCCGAGGTGGTAACGGGCCTCGAGATTGCGCGTGTCGAGGTCGATGATGCTGTCGTAATGCATGATCGCGGCGTCGATGTCGCCGCTCTTCTCGGCTTCCTGCGCCTTCCTCATCGCATCGTCGATTTCCTGGGTGCGCTGCGACGCGCTCAGGTTGGCAAAAAAGTCGGTCGCGAAGGAGTTTCCTGCGTCAAGGTCGATGACTTTCTGGAACCACCGTTTTGCCGCATCGAAATCGTTCTTTTCCTTGTTCAGGATGGCGAGCTGCAGAACCGGATCGAGTCCGTTCGGATCGATCTGTACGGCGGCTTCGAACCGCTCGATTGCTTCATCCGCCCAGCCCTTCTGCTGGAAAATCTTTCCGAGCATGACGAGACCATCGTAATGATTTGCCTCGATCCCGAGGAGCTCCTGAAGCTCCATTGAGGCATTGTCGGGCTGCTCGATCTTCAGATAGGTCCTGGCCAAAGAAATATATACTTCAAGATATTCAGGTTTGAGTTCCTTTGCCTTGGCAAAGCTTTCGAGGGCGTTGTCCGTCTGGTTCAGTTCGAGATGAACGAGGCCGAGCTCATACCAGGCGACTTCGTTGCCCGGGGCCATGCGCAGGACGTTCTCATATTCGAGGATTGCGTTCTTGAACATGCCGCGCTCGTTGAAGACGCGTGCCTGGTTCAGGCCTTCCGAAGCCTGATTTGAAAGCTTGAGCTTCGACAACTGGTCATACATCTCTTTCCCCTGGCTGTGAAGGGGATCGATGCGAAGAACGGTTTCGAATTCGGCGTATGCTTCTTCGATCCGTTTCTTTGCGTTGAGCGCCATGCCGAGTTCGTAGTGGGCCGCAGCCGAGTCGGGACTGACCCTGACGGCCTCCTGGAGCTCGTTCATGCCGTTGTCGACCATGGAATCATCATTGAACTCGTTGCCCATCATCACGTAAATGCGGCCGAGCTCGATATGCCCGGTCGGGTCTGACGGGGCTTCCCTGATGACTTCCTTGAACATCATGGTCGCCTGGTCGAACATGCGCGCAATCGAGTAAACCCGTCCCAGCTGTACCCTGGCGTCGATGTTCGAGGGATCCTGGCCGATGAGCTGCTTCAGCTCGAGAATTGCCATTTCCTGCTCGCCGGATTTCGCGTAGGCTTCGGAGATCAGCGCCGTGAAGCGGCTGTCGGTCGGCGCGATGCTCCTGATCTCCTTCATCAGCTGAATCGTTTCGGCATACTGTTCTCTGGCGATATACAGTCGGCCCAGCTCGACGGCAACGTCAAGATTCTGCGGTGAAACGGTTCGGGCCTGATTGAGCAATTCCAGGGCTTCGTCATGCTGGTTCCGCCCGAGGTAGACCCTGGCAAGTTTGATATAGATAGCGATATCTTCCGGATCGCGTTGGCGCAGCCCTTCGAGCTCGAGAATGGCCGCCTGGTCGTTTCCGGCGGCGAGGTAGATCTGGACGAGTCGGTCGGTGATGCGCCGGTCGTCGGGAGCGAGTTCCTTCGCCTGCTGGAGAGCCTGACCTGCCTCTTCCATCCGATTGTTCTGCTGAAGGATGGCGCCGAGTTCGAGGAACAGCATCGGCTCGCGCGCACCGAGATCGATGGCGCGCTTGAGGGATGCGATCTGTTCCTGGATTCGCCCGAGCTGCTTGTAGAGGGTTCCGAGTTCGAGATGTGCCTGGAGATTGTTCGGGTCGACGCGGATGATCGCCTGATACGACTCGATGACTTTCTCGTTGAGGCCCTTTTCCCTGTACAGGTCGACGAGGGCGTAATGGGGCGATGGATCCTGGGGATCGAGTTCCAGGGCACGTTTGAAGGCGGTGATTGCCTCGTCGTTCTGGCCGAGCTCTTGGTAGATTTTTCCAAGCTTGACCGACCAGGTTACCGACGGATTCAGGCGCATGAGAGATCGGAGGGTGGAAATCAGCTCCTTCTTTCGGCCGGCCTGGTTTTGGAGATCCTCGAGATCGATCCAGAGCTGGACGTTGTCGGGATCGGCTTCGAGAAGATGGGTGATTGCGTCGATCTCTTCGGTCACGAGGCCTTTGGAACGGTAGATTTCCCGCAGCTCGCCCTTGATCTCGGCGCGGTCCGGTTCGAGCTCGAGAACGCGCGTGTAGTAGGCATTCGCTTCGTCCATCATCTCCCGATCGCGATAAGTGCGGGCCAGGAGCAAAAAAAGGTTGGCGTCATCGGGCCGCTGAACGGACAGAGCTTCGAGCGCGTCCATCACCGGCTCGGATGGGGCTCCGGACAATACCAGTTCATATATTTTCTCGGCCACGCCGAGATTCTCGGGGTCGGCATGGAACGCCTTGTGGTAAGCGTCGAGCGCCTTGTCGAGTCGGCCGGCCGACTCGTAGCCGGCGGCCAGGTTCAGCATGACATCGACCGATCCGGAATCCATCTCGGCGATCGCCTCGAACTGCCTGATCTGTTCATCGTATGCGCCTTTCGACGCATACAGCTGGGCGAGCTCATACCGGATCTCGAGCCAGTCGGGCTTGATCCTGACGATCTCGAGAAACTCCGCGATCGCCTTGTCGGGATTGTCGAGTCGCTGCCAGAGTTTGCCGCACCGGTAATAGACTTCCAGGTTGTCCTTCGAGAGCTCCTTGACGGCCTGGTATTTTTCCAGGGCCTCCTCGAGCTTGCCTTTCGATTCGAGGTCCTTTCCGATGCGGAAATGAACGTCGGGATTATTCGGGTCGATATACTCGGCTTTCTTGTATTCCATCAGGGCGTCATTGTACTGCCCGTTCAGGTTGTACGCCTCGCCGAGCTCGAAGTGCAACAGGGCGTTGTCGGGGGACGATTCGAGGGCCTTCAGATACAGTTCGACGGCGCCGTTCACGTTGTCGCGCGCGATGGCCAGCCGGGCCAGCTCGATCGTCGCATCGACGCACGACGCATCCGCGTCGGCCGCCGACCGGAAATGCTCCTCGGCCTTGTCGACATTTCCACGGCTCAGATGAAGTTTTCCCACCTCCAACTGCAGGCGGGCGTCGTCGGGATGACTGCGCAGCGCCTGGCTGAAGAGATCAACCGCCTTGTCGACGTTCCCGGCGGCCATCAGAAGCTGGCCGAGAGACCGAAGCACGGCCGGATCGCCGGAGTCCTTCGAAACGAGGAGCTCCAGAGTCTGGATCGCTTCGGCGTTCTGGCCGAGCGCCTGGTGGCACTCCGCCTTCATTTTCAGCGACGGCACATGGTCAGGGTTGTCTTTCAAAACCTGAACGAAAGTCTGGACTGCCTTCTCATACTGCTTCAGTTCGAAGTATGCCTGGCCCTTCTCGAGAAGGATTTCCCAGCGGCTGATCATCTGTCTGCGCTCCTCGTCGTTCTATTCTTGATGCTGTGTCCGTTGTGGTCAGGAAGCGGCCGACTGCAGTTCGTCGGCTTTTTCGAAGGCCCTGATCGCTTCTTCGCTGTTTCCAAGCTTCCGGTAGGCCCTGCCCATGAGATAATACACCTCGCTGGTGGGTTTTTCCATGGCAGCCGCCTTCTTCAACTCGACCAGTGCTTCTTCGAAGTTTCCCTTTTCGAGATACTCCGAGCCGAGCTTCACGAGGATCTCGATGTTGCCCGTCATCATGACCTTCGCCTTTTCGAACGCCGCCGTGGCCTTCTCCCGTTCGCCCGTCTCCTCGTAACACTTGCCGAGCAGGAAAAAGGCTTCGCCGTTCTTCGGGTCGAGCTGCGTCGCTTTCCGGAGGCATTCGACCGCTTCGCGCGTCATGCCGTTTTCCTGATACAGGCTGCCCAGCTCGAAGTGCACTTCCGGCTGGTTCGAATCGAGGTTGATGACCTTCTTGAACTCGTCGATCGCTTCGGCGACCTTGAACTTCCGGCGATACGCCTTGCCCAGCTCGAAGTGCGCACGGCTGTTGGTCGGATACAGGGCGATGGCTTTCTTGTACAGCGTCACCATCTTGTCGTAATACTGTTTCTCCCAGTAGATGCCGCCGAGCGCGTAGATGCACTCGATCAGGTCAGCGTTGAGCGTCAGCGCTTCTTCGTAGCGTTCCATCGCCTCGTTGAGCTGGCCGAGATTGCGCAGGGCCTCTCCGAGCTCGAAATGGAACAGGGCATTGCGCGGCGTCATCTCGACGGCCTTGCCATACAGATCCTGCATCTTCTGGAAATCGCCCTTCACCTTGTATTTGGCTCCGAGGCGGTAGATGATGTTGACATTGCCGGGTTTGAACTGGAGCGCTTTTTCGAACGCCTCGATGGCGCCGTCCGTATCCTCGAGCTTGTCACACGCTTCGCCCAGCTCGCTGTATACCGAGTAGTTGTCGGCCTCGAGGTCGATCGCCTTTTTGAAGAACTCGCGTGCCTTGGTCCAGTCTTCCAGGTGGGCGTGGATCGTTCCGAGCTTCTGATAGGCATCGACGTAGTCGCTCTGCAGCTGCAGGGTCTTGTTGAACATCTCGAGGGCGGAGGTGAACTCGCCTTCGCGATAGTAGACATCGCCGAGCTCGTAATGGATAACCGGATTGTTCCGGTCGAGCTCGATGGCCCTCAAGAACTCCGCGATCGCCTCGACGGAAGAGCCCTTGTCGCGGAGGTGGCGGCCGAGCTCGAGGTGGGCGCGGGCGTTCGACGGTGCGAGGGCGATTGTCGAGCGGTATTCGGCGATGGATTCATCGATATTCCCCTGGTTCGAGTAGAGGCTGCCGAGCTCGAAGTGGGCCGTGGCATTGTTCGGCTCGATCCTGATCACCTTGCGGTAGCACTCGATCGCCTCGTCGAGGATGCCCTGACTCGCGTAGGCCTTGGCCAGTTCGATGTTGATGTTCAGATCGTCGGGGGCGAGCCGCACGGCTTCCTTGAACTCGGCGATGGCCTTGTCGACGCGGCCCTTGTTGATGTACGCCTTGCCCAGCTCCTGGTGCGGGATCGGATTCTTCGGGTCGAGGTCGATCGAGGCGAGGAACCGCTCGATCGCCATGTCGAGATTGCCCTGCTTGCGATGGATGAGGCCCATCCTGGTGACGATCTCGGCATTGTTCTGGTCGGAGCTGAGGGCCGTGTCGAACTCGGTGAGGGCGTCGGAAAGCATGTTCAGATGGTCGTACACCTTGCCGAGTTCGAAGTGGATCGTGGCGTTCTGCGGATCGGTGTTGAAGACCTTCTTGAAATACTTGGCGGCGTCCTGCCACTTTTCCAGCGAGGTGTAGATCTTGCCGAGCCGGATGAGCGCATCGACGCGCTCCTCGTTGATCTCTGCGACCTTGAGATACTCGTCGAGCGCCTTTTCGAGGTCGCCCAGGTGATAATAACTCTCGGCGAGCCGGAAGCGGGCGGTGTGGTTCTGCGGGTCGAGCTCGACGAGGCGCCGATAGCACGATCCGGCGTGGTCGTAAGCCTCGCTGTGGTAGTAGAGGTCGCCCAGAGCGGAGAGGGCGTCGGGGATATTGGGATCGAGGTCGAGGGCCGCCTTGAACTGGCTCATCGCCTCGCCATTTTTCTCCTCTGCGAGGTAGACATCGGCGAGCTTCAGATGGGCGGAAATGCACTTCGGATCGATCTCGAGCGCGGCCCGATACTCGGCGACCGCCTTGTCGGGAACGCTCTTGAGCGCATAGATGCGTGCGAGTTCGAGGTGGGCCTGGAGATGCTTGGGCTCGATGTCGACGACGCAGTGCAGCGCGTCGAGCGCCTTGTCGAGGAGGTCGCGGGTGATGAAAATCTGCGCGAGGGACATCTGTGCACCGATGTGGTGCGGGTCGATGCGGACGACCTTCGAAAATTCGTCTTCGGCCTTGTAAATTTGGGCCGTGCGCTCGTAAAGCAGGGCGAGCCGCTCGTGGGCGAGCAGGCTTTCGGGCGCGATCTCGATGGCCTTGAGATACTGGCGCTCGGCCTGCTCATTGCTTCCGAGCCGTTCGAGGGCCTCGGCGTGCGCGATCGTCGCTTCGACATGCCTCGGATCGTTCTTGAGAACGGTTTCGAGAATGGCACGCGCCTCGGCCCAGTTGCCCATCTCGCCGTACAGACGGGCCAGGTCGAACTGCGGCCCGGTCGGATCGGCCGAAAGTTCGATTGCGGCCTTGTAGGACGATATCGCATCTTCTCGCTGCCCGCGGCGGTGCTGGATCTGCGCGAGGCGGTTGTGGGCGATCGCGTGGTGCGGATCGAGTTCGAGGACGCGGCGGAACCGCATCAGGGCGTTCTCGTCGTTGCCTTCCGCGAAGGAGATCTCGCCGATCGCGAAATGAGCGTCGAGATAGTCGAGATCGAGTTCGACCGCCTTCCGGAGATTGCTGAGGGCCTTTTCGTTCTGGCCGGTTTCCTTGTAGACGTCGCCGAGTTCGAAGTATCCCCTGGCGAAGTTCGGGTTGATGCGGATGACGCGCTGATACAGCTTGATCGCATCGTCGAACGTGCCGGCTCCCCGACGGATTTCGGCCATGCTGAAATATGCCGGGATATACATCATGTCGTGTTGAATAGCGAGGTTGAAGTTCTCCTGGGCGAGTTCGATCTGTCCCATGCGGCGGTAGACCGTGCCGAGTTCGTAATATCCGCGGGGATCCTCGGAATCCAGCGAGACGACCTGCCGGCAGGCCTCGACGGCCTCCTCGAACAGGGGAGATCCGCCGGAGATCGGGGTCAGATAGGCATCCTTGAGGCCCCAGTAGGCCCACTTGAAGTTCGGGTCGAGATTGATCGCGAGCTGATACCCGTTCAGCGACTGCTCGAGGCGTTCCTCCTGTTTTTCGGGCATTTTCGAGGGGAACACCTGGCATGCGTAGGCATGGGCGAAGTGCACGATCGGGCTCTGCGGATCGACCATCGCGGCATTCTTGAACTGGTCGATGTAACGGTCGTAGGTCGTTTCGACGTCTTTCGCGTCCTGGCTCTGGAGCTTGTACAGGTTGATCTGGTTAACGACCGCGAGCGTGCTGTTGCGGTCGATCGAGAGCGCCTTCTGGTAGGCTTCGAGCGCTTCGGAATACTGGCGGCGCTTGGTCAGGATATTGCCGAGCTCGATCCAGGCACCGAGGGCGTTCGCTTCCTTGAAGAAGCGGAGCTTGTTGAAAATATAGCCTTCCTGATAATTTTCGATGCGGAGGCGCGAGGAGAGAGCGATCACCTCGCGGAAACGCGACGAGGCGAGGTCCAGCATTCCGTTCAGGGCGTAGATCCGTCCGAGGCGGAAGTGGGCGAAGATGTTCGTTGGGTTGAGAGTCAGCCCCTGCTGGTAGAACTCGATCGACTGATCGTAGGCCGCGCGTTGCTCGCTGACGAAGGCGACGCGGAAGTAGGCCGGCGCGTAGGTCGGGTCGAGGCGCATCGCCTGCTTGTAGGCATCATAGGCGTTCTGCAGGGCCGTCTGCTGGATCATCGGACGCTCGACCTGTGCGAGCAGATGACACTCACCGAGTTCGAAATACAGGCGGGGATTTTCCGGGACGACCTGAAGCGCCTGCGACAACTGTTCGATGGCAGCGTCGTAGGCCTGTTCGTAGAAGAGGATGTCCTTCATGCCCAGGTGCGCCCACATGTTGGCCTGATTGATCTCGAGGGCACGCTCCATCAAGAGGCGCGCTTCATCGCGCTGCGTCTTGAACGCATCGGGATCCATGGAGTGGAGGATGAGCATGATGAAACCCGTGATGCAGTTCGCCATCGACTGGCTTTCGAGGGCTCGCAGTTCGTCGCGGAGCTTCTGGGTGACTTCGGCATACAACGCTTCGCGGTGGGGAAGATGGGAATACATCGCGCGATACTGGAGAATCAGCTTGATCCAGGTTTCGCCGCTGTCGGGGTCGCACCGGAGAACGCTCTTGTAGGCCGATATGGCCTCATCGAAGATGCCCTGCACGGAATAGATGTCGCCGAGGGTCTGGTGCGCTCTTGGATTGGCCGGGTCGAGGATGAGGGCCTTCTTGAAATCGAGCGTCGCTCGTTCGAGATCACCCTTGGCCTTCGAAAGCAGGCCCTGCGACATGTACAATTCCATGCGCTCGGTCTTCTCGTCGGGCGTGAAGCTTTCGCACCGGTCGCGGAGGAGGATCAGTTCGTTCTGTTCCGCGAGCTTCTTGAGCGAAACGAGATACTCGCGGGACGCCTTTCCGATCTCGTGAAACGTGCAGCAGGCTTCGGAAGTGTTGTAGAACGTGCACTTCTCGAGCAGGCAGGACTTTTCGACTCGGTCGGCTTCGGTAGTGAATCCGAGAAATGGGCAGACGATCTTGCTCATGATCGAGAACTACTCCTTCCGTAACACCCGGCGTTTGTTCGAGCCATCGAGGGGACTCACCATTCCCTTCTCTTCGAGAAGATCCATGATGCGGGCCGCCCTATTATATCCGATCTTGAATTTGCGTTGTAGCATGCTTGTCGAGGTTTTATCCTGAGTCGCCAGATAGGTCCTGATCTGCGCCATGAGGCCGCTGTCGCCGTCCGAGCCGGCATCCTCTTCCTGCGGCTCGTCTTCGTCCTCGTCGTCGTCGGTCTTCGTCGGCGTGATGTCGATGTATTCCGGCGTGCCCTGGCTCCGGACGAAATCGGTCAGTGCCTGAAGCTCCCGGTCGGAAATATAGGCACCCTGGATGCGGAGCGGCTTCTGGCCTTTGAACGCGAACAGCATGTCGCCCTTACCGAGCAGGGATTCGGCGCCCTTGCCGTCGAGAATGGTGCGTGAGTCGATTTGGGACGCGACGGCGAAGGCGATGCGGGTCGGCAGGTTCGCCTTGATGATGCCGGTCAAGACGTCGACGGACGGCCGTTGCGTCGCGATCACGAGGTGGATGCCGACGGCGCGGGCCATCTGGGCCAGGCGGCAGATCGAGCCTTCGACCTCGGCCGAGGCCGTCATCATCAGGTCGGCGAGTTCGTCGACGATCAGCACGAGATAGGGGAGGGGTTCGAGATCCGGGTTGACCGAATCGCGGAGCCTCTGGAGATCTTCATTATAGCTGGCGATATTTCTGACGCCGCAGGTTTCCATCAGCTCATATCGACGCATCATCTCCTCGATTGCCCAGAGAAGGGCCGCCGAAGCCTTTTTCGGGTCGGTGACGACCGGGGCCATCAGATGCGGGATGCCGTTGTAGGACGAGAGTTCGACGCGCTTCGGGTCGATCATGACCAGCTTGACTTGGTCGGGCCGGGCCTGGAACAGGATGCTCGCGATGATCGTGTTGATGCAGACGGATTTGCCGGCGCCGGTCTGGCCGGCGATCAGCAGGTGCGGCATGTCGGCCAGGTTGGCGAACACCGGCTGGTTGCTGATCGTCTTGCCGAGAGCGAGATTGAGAATCGTGTGCTTCGCACGGAAGTTTTCGTTCTTCACCAGGTCGTAGAAAAACACCGGTGTCGGTTTCGCGTTCGGAATCTCGATGCCAATCGCGCTTTTGCCCGGAATGGGCGCTTCGATGCGGATGCTTGCCGCAAGCGACATGGCGATGTCGTTCGCCACGCTGAGAATCTTTGCCGATTTGACGCCGGGTCCGGGCTTCAGTTCGAATCGGGAAACGGCCGGCCCTTCGACGACGGCGGTGATCTCCGCTTTGATGTTGAACTCCTCGAGTTTCCTGAGGAGGTTCTCGGAGCGCTGGACGAGATCCGCCGGCGGTTCCGGGGTGCGCTCCGGTGGGACGGTGAGCAGATCGAGCGGCGGGAGTTCGGCTTCATGCAGGATTTCCGATGTCGGCGCGGCGATTTCATTGAGATTCTTGAGGTCGCGGTCGATCGGGTGCGTATCGAGAGAGACCGGCGCATCCGTCTCGCCGCCTTCGAGTTCGACATCGACGATGACTTCTCCCTGGGGATCGGAATCCGCCGAAAGTTCCAACGGCTCCTCGGAACCTTCGGAGGTCTGGGATGGCAAAATCGCATTCGGAGACATCACGGACTCCCGAGCATATGAGGAAGGATCCGTCATGATGTCCGGTTCCGTCGGTATCGGATTCGCCCGGGGAGTCGGCATGCAGATGCCGGTCGAGAGATCCTGGATGTGGATCTGGAACATGCAAGTCGCAGGAACCGCGACTGCGTCGACGTTTTCCCGACTGGAAGACTTGGGGGATGACTCACTTGCGGCGGCCGATTCCGGGGTGGGGGAGGGGGGCTGTACGAGGGGCGAGCCGGCCGATGGGGGAGTGTTGTTCAACGTCGGCGTTGAAGAAAGCCCCGACCGGGTGGAGAGTTGGGCATCGGAAACCCCGGCGCCATCGACCGCGATGTCGAGAGGTGCCGTGTTGCCTGCGCTCGTTGCGGGAATCATTCCGGATTCGAACGTGAGCAGCTTGCCGATGGCTTCACGCGCTTCATCGAGAGGGGGCGGCCTGAGCATCGACATCAGGGAGCGCCCGGCGATGGTGAGGACGGTGACGGTGCTTCTGAATGCGTCGATGGCCATGCCGAGGAGCGTGAGCGACGCTTCCCATGCCGCGGTCAGGCCTCGTAGGATAATGCGGCCGACCACGATGCCGGCCATGAGAAGATCCTTGTACACGATATCGAGAGCGAAAATGACGGAAGCCATGAAGAAGAAGGCGAACAACACCGTCGTTGGAATATTGCCGAAGTGCTTTGCGACGCTGCCGAACGCGAGGGTTCCGAGTTTTCCTCCTTCCAGGCCGAGAAGGCCGAGTCCAAAGATCATGGCTGAACTGCACCCGGCAATCCGGATATTCAGATTATCGAAGGACCGGTCGAGGAAACGCTGGATGCCCCAGACGCCGACGAACGTCGGAACGATATAGACGCCCATTCCGAAATAGACCGAGAGCGAAGTCACGGCCGTCAGCGCTTTGGATGTGTTCAGGTAATGCAGCAGGGAGAGCGAGAACGCGCTGGTTCCGATCAGGACGAGGCCGATGGCTTCGTTCCGCTGGCGAGAAGTGACGATGATCTGGTTTTTCCCGGCCGGAAGCTGCTGCTTTCTCGACCCACCCGGTTTTCTGGGAGGGCGGCCGTCTGAAATGAGAATTCGCTTGGCTTTCATGACGCTGCTCCGGTGAGGCGAACGGCGGTGTAGGCAATCATTGACCGGAAGGGAAGAATACTCCGGAAAAGCGGGAGGATTTGTCCCCTGTGGAAAATCAGAGGATGCAAGCTTTCACCCGGGCTCCTCCTCATGGGCCATCCACGAAGAGGGAAGACAGTACTCTCGACCATGATTGCCTCCGAAATCGGACCTGATATCTTTCTCGTATGTATATCGGCATATCACTTCCGAAAGGAGAGAAAATTAGAACTCGATAATCATTTATAGAGTAATAACATTATCTTTTAGTTGCCCATTTAATCACATTGTATATTATCAGTAAATAGATTAAAAATTTGATATTTTTGACCTTAAGTACCAGTTGTGATAGAATGTCACACTCATCTTATCTTTCGCCAAGGAGTTTATCTCTCGTATGCCTATCATCGCCAATGATCTCCGCAGGGGAATGATCATTCATTTCAATAACGAACTTTGCCAGGTTGTCGAAGTCGAGTTTGTGCGGCCAGGAAACTGGCGGGCCATGGCTCAGACCAAACTGCGGAGCATCAAGACCGGCGCGATTTTCCAGCAGCGATTCAGCACGACCGAAAAAATCGATGATGCCCAAGTCGACACCCGAACAATGCAGTATCTCTACTCGACGGAGCATCTTCACACGTTCATGGATATCCAGAATTACGAGCAGGTTGAAATGAACGATGATTTTGTCGGCGATGCCAAGCGATTCTTGAAAGAACAGATGGAAGTCGTTGTGAAGTTGTATGAAGGTCGTCCGATCGGGCTCGAGCTTCCTTCTTCTGTCGAGTTGAAAGTCGTTGAGGCGGCCCCGAACGTACGTGGCAACACGGCGAGCGGTGGCGGAAAACCTGCGACTCTTGAGGGTGGCCTCGTCGTGAACGTCCCGTTTTTTGTCGA
>JAGOCE010000264.1 GCA_017998915.1 Candidatus Ozemibacteraceae bacterium | reverse complement strand
GACCATCGCGGTCTCGAAGACGAGCGGCGTCGGCGGGTTCATCCAGCAGGGGGACTTTGTCGATGTTATCGCCAATTTCCACCAGGGGTCTCCTGACTCGATCGCCAAGATCGTCCTCCAGGACATCCTTGTTCTCGCCGCCGGCAACACCTACGCCTTTGATCCGGGCATTGCGACCGGAGCCCCGGCCATCGCGGCAGCGAAATTGGAGCTGGTGACGCTGGCAGTGACGCCTGAAGAATTGGAACGCATCGTCTACCTCGACAGCAGCGTGCAATTCAGGCTTGTTCTGAAAAACCCGAAGGACAAGGGCGAGCAGGTAGTCACCAAGGGCGCCACGGAAAAGATGGTCATGCGCACGCTCGGCTTCACGGAGCCGGTTGTCGTGCAGCCTGTTCCAACCGTCGTTCCGGAAACCCCCAAGGTCGCTCCCGCCGCTGCACCGCAGGCCGTCGAAACGATCGAAACAGGCCGCGTCGAGATCATGTATGGCAGTCAGCGGCATTTCGAAATGAACAAGTTCGGGGTCGTTCAGACATCGCCGTATGTTCAGCCACTGCCACCCATGAATCCGCCTCCGGCCCCCGTTCTGGAAGCCCCGGCCGGTTCCAATCCAGCCCCTGAGTCCGCACCTCAGTCCCAGGTGGGTGAGTGAAAGGTATGAGGAGAGAATGTATGAAAACCCCTACCCTGTCTCTTCGGAATCTCAAGAAATCGCTGGTTTCTCTCCTTGCGGCAGGCACGCTGACCCTGTTCGGCAGTTCGGCCGCGTTCGCTGAAAAGATCCTGATACCGATCGGCAAATCCTTCAGCATGAAAGCTGCCGGCGTCACCAAGATCATCGCCGTGAAAGACGGCATCGTCGAAGTGCTGAACGTGTCTGAAGACGAAGTCATTCTTTCGGGCGTCGGCACAGGTCCCGGTGTGACCCAGATCATCTACTGGGATGCCAGTGGTCAGCATGTGGTCGACGTGGAAACCTTCCAGGAAGCGGATCTCATTCAGAAGAAGTTCTCGACGCTCGTCGTCGAGCCGTCGGTCAACCTGACGCTTTTCCCCGACGCAGCGTATCTGCGCGGCTTCGTGGATACCCAGGAAAAGATCAAGGAAATCGAAGCAATCGCGACGTCTCTGGTCACCGATCGCAAGTTGATCAATCTCATGACTCTCAAGGAAGAGGGAAAGAGCTTCAAGACCTACGAACAGCGCCTCCAGGAGGCCATTGTCAACGCCGTCAAGTGCCCGACGGTGAAGGTGACGGTTCTCAATCCTCTCACGATCATGACGACCAACGTGGAAGATCCGGCCGCACCTCCCGCCGCCACCGCAACCCAAGGGCTTGAAGACAAGATCAAGATCGTTCTCGAAGGCTATGTGAACGATCAGACGGAATATCAGCATCTTCAGGAAGTCGTCCGCGGCTTCGTTAACGACGAAGAGAAGCAGATATCAAATCTGGTCACAATCGAAAACCCGATTCAGGTCGTCTTTCAAGCCTATGTTCTCCAGGTCAGCAAGGACACCTCCCGCGATCTCGGCATCAAGTGGGGCGGCACCCAGGTTCTCGGTGGTGATCCGAGCTCGGGCATCCTGAACTTCACGGAAAACATCACCAATGCGTTCCGTGGCGATGTCCAGGCCGCCGGCGCGCCGGTCGGCAGGTATCCGAACCCGTTCAAGATGAACAACCTCAACCGCTTCGACATCATCGCAGCCCAGGTTTCCGCATGGGAAACCCAGGGCAAGGTGAAAGTCATGGCGAACCCGAAGATCACGGTCTATGCCAACGCCAAGGCAACCAAAATCGCAAAATCGGGCTGGACGAACGAGTCTACCAGCACTTCCGGTGAAGGCGAAGCGGAAGGCGACGGCGGCCTCGCGTTCGTGAAGGTCGGGCAGGATATCTACTATCCCAGCACGATCGACGCGTCGGGCAACCCGACCTATGCCGCGGCCCAGGCCACGCTCAAGCTGGTCGTCAGAGACCTCTTCGTGAAGGACGACACGCTGAAGTTCTCCGTGTTCGCGAAGCAGGACGAGCCGTCGTTCACCCGCGGCAACAACGCCCCGCCGAACATCCTCAAGCGGTCCGTCATGACGACCGTGAAGATCAACAACAACGAAACCGTCGTCCTCGGAGGCCTGATCAACGAGAGCGACAACATCAGCCGGAAGGGGATTCCCGGGCTTTCCCAGATTCCCTACCTCGGAAAATTCTTCCGCACGACCTCTGTGTCGAAGACCAAGAACGAGCTGGTCATCCTGCTGACGCCCCAGATCATCGGACGTGATACGGGCATCGGCAACACCAAGAAGTTCGAGACGATCCCGGTTCCCCGCCGCAGCGAGCGGCTCGAGCAGCTTCACGAAATGTTCCAGCAGATCAAGGGAAGTCATTTCCCTGCTGAAAACAACTGAGGGTAACCCCGCGTTTCATCTGAAGCGCCGCTCCCCCGGGAGCGGCGCTTTTTGCTTGCCGGTTTGCATTTCCGGGCATGATGCTTTATTACAATGATGAATGCCGTGCCGGAGGAGTTCATGAGTCGAAAACATCGCCGAGGCCAGTCGCTCGTCGAGCTGGCGCTCGTTCTTCCGTTGTTTCTCCTGCTGATCTCCGCGATCTTCGATTTCGGAAGAATCTTTCACGTCTGGTCCTGTCTGAACCTTCAATGCATCGAGGCGGCACGGGAAGGGGCGAAGCGCAGGCACCAGCTTCTGGGCAGAAACGTCTTCAGGCCCGACACGCACACCGAGCCTGCCTCGATAACCCGGGTGTTTTTCCTCCATCAGTCACCTGCCATCGATCCCCTGAGATTCCGTTCGCCTGACGGGATCCAGGCGACAGCCCCTGAGCTTCTCGGCGCGGGATCTTCCGAGAGAGACATCACCGTCCGTATCCATTACTCTTATCCATTCATCACTCCCTTCATGAATAGAATAATGGCAAGAATACGGGGAAAATCCGAACTTATCATCACGGCCGGTGCAACGGAGCGGAAGGAATAACCGGGAATCGATTTACCACTCTTTCGAGGCTTTTATGCCACAGAATTTGATGCGCATTTGCGGGAGAGTTGTGCTAGAATTTGCTCCGATACGGAATCATGTCCGTACTCACATACAAATATGAACGACGGCAAGGAAGGAACGTGATGGAAACAGCCAGGAAAACAGCAGGAAAAGCCCCGGCGTCCGCCGCCGCGGCAGCGAATCCGAATATCCGGAAGTACCAGCAGGCGAACGGATGGGACGTTCTCGAACCCTCGTCCGAGAAGGTGCTGGCGGCACGCGCAAAGCGCTATCTCGAGTTCCTTTCGCTCTGCAAGACGGAGAGGGAGACGCTGGCCTACATCGAAAAAGCCGCACGCTCCGACGGATTCAAACCTCTTGCCGCCGAAGACAAAAAATCGCTCAAGCCCGGCGACCGGGTGTTCTGCATCAGCAAGAACCGCGCGATGGCTCTCGCCGTGATCGGAAAACACCCGGCTGTCGAAGGCTTCAGGATCGTCGCGGCGCATCATGACGTGCCGCATCTCGATCTGAAGTCCCTTCCCCTCTACGAGAAATACGGAACGGCCCTGTTCAAAACGCACTATTACGGCGGCATCAAGAAGTTCCAGTGGGCCGCGATCCCGCTTTCCCTCCACGTGTTTGCCGTCACCAAGGCGGGCAAGACGCTCCGCTTCGCGATCGGCGAAAAGCCCGGCGAGCCCGTCTTCACGATCACCGACATCGCGCCGCATCTGGCCGCGAAGATCCAGAACGACCGCAAGGCCAACGAGGCGCTGCGCGGCGAGGAACTGAACATTCTCGTCGGGCACCGGCCGCTTCCGAAGAAGGATAAGAACGCCCCCGCCTCGAAGGGTGAAGAGCGTGTGAAGGGTGCCGTTCTCGAGCATCTCTTCACGAAATACGGGCTCGAAGAGGAAGATCTCGCCTGGGCGGAAATCGAGGCCACACCGGCGTTCGAAGCCCGCGATGTCGGGTTCGACGCGAGCATGATCGGCGGATTCGGCCACGATGACCGCGCCTGCGTCATGGCTGCGTTCGAAGCCATCCGCGAGATCAAGGTCCCTGAATACACCTCGATCGCCCTCCTGTTCGACAAGGAGGAAATCGGCTCGGCCGGGGCCAGCGGCGCCCAGTCGATGATGATCTCCGACATCATGAACCTGCTGCTGCACGCGACCAGCAAGGGCGCGGACTACTCCGACCTGCGCCGCGCCATCTCGAACACCTACGTTCTTTCCGGCGACACCAGCGTTCCGATCGATCCCACCTTCGACGGCGCATTCGATCCGACCAACTCCGGCTATCTCGGAAACGGCGTCTGGATCTGCAGGTTCACCGGGGCCGGCGGCAAGTCCGGAAGCAGCGAGGCGGACATCGAATTCATCGCACGCATCCGCGCCCTGTTCGGCTCCGAGAAGATCCCATACCAGTTCGGCGAGATGGGCAAGGTCGACGAAGGCGGCGGCGGCACCGTCGCCAAGTTCATGGCCCAGATGAACATGCACGTTCTCGACCTCTGCCTTCCCGTGCTGAGCCTGCACTCGCCGTTCGAGATCCTCTCGAAAGCGGATTACCATCACACGATCGACGCCTATCGCGTCTTCCTGTCCAAAAAGTTCTGATGTTCCGCACGATGGGCGCCCGCAGCACCTGCGGGCGCCTTTTCATGATCTCCCGAACTCCGGCCGACACGTTTATATATCTATAAGTTATTCGAGGAACTATGGATCTGGCGGCGCTTGAATCGGCAATCGAATCCCGGAAGCTCGACACGACGTTCCTGCTCTTTGCGGGTCGCGAGGAGTTTCTGAAGGATCGCGCCGTGTCACGGCTCGTCAAGGCCTTTGTCGCTCCCGAAGACCTGGCGGACAACGTCCGCCGGATCGATTTCGGATCGGCAGCGCCCGATGCCCTTTTGGGAGAACTGAACTGCTTTTCGTTCAACCTGAGCCCGAGAGTCTTCATCCTCTCCCACCCGGAAGGCCTTGGGGCAGCCCAGCGACGCGGCATGCTCGAGCGACTTTCGTCGCAGCCGCTTCCCGAGCGAACGTTCTTCGTCGTTTTGAGCACGGAAGCGCGCATCATCGGCGAGTTCGCGCTCGCGCTTTCCGACAAGGCCGAAAAAGTCGATTTCTGGCCGCCGTTTGAAAACAAGCTTCCCGAGTGGCTTCAGAAGGAAACGCGAGCCCTCGGTTCGGTGCTCGCCCCCGAGGCAGCCGAGCTTCTGTTGAAGAACGTCGGGCCTGATCTGCGTCTGCTTTCTCAGGAACTCGAAAAACTCTGCCTCGCGGCCGGCGCCGGCAAAACGGTCACGGCTGCGCAGGTCGCCTCGTCCGTCGCCTATCTCAGGCAGGACACCGTTTTCGACCTTCTCGACGCGGTCGGCATGCGGCGGTTGCCTGAAGCACTGCGTCTGGTCGATAGCCTGCTGATGAAAGGCGAGTCTCTTGTGCCAATCTGGTACATGCTGAGCCGCCAGCTCCGCGACTTCCGACTCCTGCACGACATCGCCCGGGACCGGCCCGACCTGGGGCGGCCGCTTCTCGAGAAGCTGCGCGCGGTGCGGCAGCTCGCCGGCAAAACCGACTTCAAGTCGAACCAGGATCGAAAGAACCTGACGGAATCGATTCAGAAAGAGGCTGACGGCTGGCCGCCGCTGCTTGCCGAAGCTCTCGGCATCGAACAGGTGATGCGCGTCAGATCGCTCGCCGCGGCAGCGGGGTACGCCCATGCGGAACTCGTCCGACTGGCCCCAAGGCTCGTCGAGATGGACGCCGCCGTGAAAAAGTCCCCTCCAAATGAAGCGCTTCTGCTTCAGCAGTTTCACGCAGAAATCATCACGGGGAAATGCCACCAGCCGCCGGCTGAAGATGTCGGCGGCTGGTGATCAGGCCAGGCAACGAAGCACGAACGTGCCGTTCCCGGCCCGGAGAAGCGC
>JAGOCE010000263.1 GCA_017998915.1 Candidatus Ozemibacteraceae bacterium | reverse complement strand
TCCGCTCCGCCTCTGAAGCCGATCTGCCGTTTTTTCTTCGTCGCGGGGTGCAGCATCGAATGAATCGCGGAGAAAATCAGCGCGATCTCACCGTCGTGCGTCTTGATCCTCTTTTCCAGCTCCCCGATCTTCCGCGCCAGTTCGACATGTGCCCCGAGATACTGACGGATTCTGACGAACGCCCGCATGATCTCGACGTTCACCCGTATCGCGCGCTCGCTCCGCAGAACGCTCGACAGCATTGCAACACCCTGTTCCGTGAATGCATACGGTGACGTCCGGCGTCCGCCGTGCGTTCTTGAGATTCCAGCTTGGAATTTCAAGTCCTCGTATTCCTGTCGCGAAAGCTGAAACATGAAATCATCAGGAAAACGCTCGATGTTGCGCTTGACCGCCTTGTTGAGATTGAAGGTCGTGACTCCATACATCTCGGCCAGATCCGCGTCGAGCATGACTCTATGCCCGCGCATGGACAGGATCTTTGCCTCGATGTGCGGAATCATGGGAGTCGCCGACGTGCGTTTCTCGTTCATGTCATCCCCCTTCACCCTGTCGAGCTCCCCGCGTCAGCCGCCGCTGATGAGGTGGATGATGTCGATGGCGGCTCCGTCCGGCACGGGCGTGACGTCGTAGGTTTCGCGCGGGATGTAAACCCCGTCGATCTTCACGATCAGCAGGGGGAACGAGAACTTCTTCGCCCTGATGACGTCCGAGACGGTCATGTCTTTCACGTATTTCAGCGGTTCGCCGTTGACCTTCAGCATGTTTCGTCGAATCTCCCCGTCACGAGCTTCGGGCCGAGGCTTTCATCGGGCCCGAGCAGAATCTCCATCACCCGGTTCGCCTGCATGTGCGCGACGATCCCGACGCGCGGGGCCATCAGCCCCCGGCCGGACACAGCCTCGCTCGTTTCGTCGCCGCACACCGTCATGGTGCCGGAAACACGGGTCCTGAGCCGGTCGTTCCCGCCCCACCCCGCCATGCCCGAGCCCAGCACGAGCGGCTTGCCGGGAAACGCCTTCATCGCTGCGTCGACCAGCATCGCCTTCTGGTCGGCCCGGTCGAACGCCTCGACCAGCACGTCAACGCCGGCGAAGACGGACGCCACGTTCTCGGGAACGATCTTCTTCTTCCAGGTCTCGATCCGGACGCCCGGGTTCACCCGCGCGATCGTCGCCGCGAGCGCCTCGACCTTGGGCATTCCGATCTGATCGATATAATACTGTTGTCTATTCAGATTGGTCGGCTCGACCACGTCGAAATCCGCCAGGACCAATCGCCCCACGCCCACCCGGGCGAGGGCCAGCGCGACCGTCGAACCCAGGCCGCCACAGCCCGCGATGCCGACCGAAGCCTTCTTCAGCTTCGCATGCACCTGCGGCGTATGCCGCGCCGCGAGGAGGGCATCCAGCTTTTCCGGGGTCGGCACGATCCCGCGCCTGACGAACACGATCGAGTCGCCTTCTTCGGGAATCGCCTCTCCCCCGACGGGATACCCGTTCAAGATGAACAGGTCCGCTCCGGGACAATGTTCCTCAGCCGCCTTTCTGAGGCTTATCCCGCGCTCGATTTCCACATCCCGCTCATCGATGATGCACTTCACGCGAAAATTCTGCTCTCCCCGTCGATCGCGAACAGCTCGCCGAATATCGCGTTTCCCTCGTCGTCGAGCTCGTACGGCAGGAACACGATCACCGAGTATCCGCCCGCATGGTCGAGGGCGAACGAGACGCAGTCCACCGCCTTGCGCTTTCCGGGCGGCGCGGCCAGCACGTCGCTGACGAGGGCCGTCGCGACCGCCTTCTTCGCCTTCGCGAAGCCGCGCAGTTTTTCCTCGAAAAACGCCGTCAGCTTCTCCTGGTCGGCTTCATCGTCGCTCTCGGCGGCGAACTTGCGCACGCGCCGCGCCGTGTCGAGATACGCGGCGAACGGCAGGAATCCCCCATGCTCGCGAAGCAGTTTCCGCACGGGTTCCAGAAGACGCGCCATCAGCAGTTCAACAGCGGCTTGCGAATCGCTCATGAATCTTCCTTCCCGGGGCGCGTTTCCGCCCCATTCACATCCGGCGCCGCTCAGCGCCGTTCCATCCTGCCATCAGGGAGTGGCGTCTCCCGAACCGGCGCCCGGCATATGCCTATTCAGCATGGCGGCGAGATCTTCCATCTTGTAGGGTTTTCGAATGCTGTCGTTGAAGCCGTATTCGGCAGGCCTGGCCATGACGGGATCATTCGAGTATCCGCTCGAGGCGAAGACCGGCATCGCGGAATCGTGCTTCCGCACCTGCACGATCGTCTCCCTTCCGCCCATGCCGCCCGGAATCGTCAAATCGAAAATCGCCCCGGCGATGGGAACGCCGGCTGCTCCGGCCTCGGCAACCATCCGCAGGGCTTCCTCGCCGTCTTTCGCCTCGAGAACGACGTAGCCCATACCTTCGAGGATGCGGCCGAGGATTTCCCGGATGGCGGGCTCGTCATCCATGATCAGCATCCTGCCGCTCCCGCGATGCAACGCCGATATCGTGGAAACGGTCTCCACGGTTCCCTGCTGCGAGGCGGGCAGAAAAACATGGAACGTCGAGCCCTTTCCCGGGACGGACTCCACTTCGATACACCCCTCGTGTTTCTGAACGATGGCATAGCACGTCGCCAGGCCCAGGCCATGCCCCTTCTGCTTCGTCGTGAAGAACGGATCGAAGATGCATCTGAGGTGTTCCGGCGGGATCCCGATGCCGGTGTCGGCAATGGAAAGCCTGATGTATTTTCCGGCCTTGAGGAGGCAATTCTCGCGCTCCGTCATGACCGTGTTTTTCGCGGAAATGGCGATCCGTCCGCCCCCGGGCATGGCCTGTTGGGCATTGATCACGATATTGTCGATCACCTGCCCGATCTGATTCCTGTCCAGATCGGCGAGCCAGAGGCCGGCATCGATGTCGAAGTCGCAGGCGATGGAAGAACCGGCAAGGGCAAACGATGCGTTTTCCCTGATGAGCGGCCCGAGTTCGGATGTCTTGCGATGGGGCACTCCGCCCTTGGCAAACGTGAGAAGCTGCTGCGTCAGGTTTTTCGCGCGCCCGAAGACGGCCAACGCCTGTTCGAGATACCGGGAGACGGCGGGGTCGGCGGACGTCGTCTGGGCAAGGCCGATGAACCCGAACATCCCGGCCAGCATGTTGTTGAAATCGTGGGCGATCCCCCCTGCGAGAACGCCGAGCGAGTCGAGCTTATCCGTTCGCTGAAGGATGTCGAGAAGCTTCTGCTTTTCTGTCATGTCACGAAACACCAGGACCACACCGATCGTGACGCCATTCTGATCCGTGATGGGTGCGCCGCTGTCGGCGATGACCCGTTCCGTCCCGTTTCGCGCGACGAGGACGGTATGATTGGCGAGTTCGATGATCCCGCCGGTCGCGAGCACCCGTTCGACCGGGCTCTCGCAGGGCTGCCGGGTTCTCTCGTTGATGATGTTGAACACGGACGACAGCGGTTGTCCCTGTGCTTCGGTCTGAAGCCAGCCGGTCAGGTGTTCCGCCACCTTGTTCATGTGGACGACGGCGCCCTTCGTGTCGGTGGTGATGACCCCGTCGCCAATGCTCCGCAGGGTCACCGCCAGGCGTTCCTTTTCGGCGGCGAGCGCCGTCTCGGCCAGCTTGCGCTCGGTGATGTCCTGGGCGATCTCGACGACGCCGACGACGTTGCCGTCCCCGTCGAGAATGGGCTCGCCCCCTTCTTCCCAGATCCTGCCGTCGGGGGTATGGACGATGATATGCTCCGATTTTCCGGTCTGGATGGCCTTGAGCGAGGGGCAGTTCGCGCACGGCTTCACGGAATCGCCCCAGAAGGAATAGCACGGGCGGCCGACCATCTCGCAGGGCTGTTTCCTGACGGACTGCGCGGCCGCCTTGTTCGACCAGAGAATGTTCAGATTCGTGTCGACCAGAGCGATATTGGTGGTGATGCCGTTCAGGATGGCTTTTTTCTGGGCCTCGCTCGCCCGCAGCGCTTCTTCGGCCTGTTTGCGTTCGGTGACGTCGATGAAGCTGACCACGATTTCCGTTATATCACCATTGCTATTTATTGTAGGGCAACAGGTGAGCGTCACCCACACGATCTCGGACATATTGGCCCTGCGAATTCCAACCTGCCGGTTTTTGATCGGCTCCCGTGTCCGCATGATCCGATGTACGGGATACTCTTCGATCGGTACTGGCTTACCCTCCTCATTCACCAGCTTCCACGGCGGATCATCAGGCGCCACTCGTTTCACCTGGTCGCTGGTCACCCCCAGGATTTCCTGCGCCCGCCGGTTCATCATGAGGATGGAAATATCCGGCGCATGAACGATAACGCCGGCTTCGAGGCTGACCAGCAGGTTGCGATACCGCGCCTCGCTCATGCGCAACGCCTCTTCCGCCTGCTTGCGCTCGGTGATATCCCAGAAGATGCCCACCACCCCGGCCACCTGGCCGTGGCTGTCGCGAAGTTGGGTCTTGAAGGTGCGCACCCAGGTTTCCCGACCCTGAACGAGATACGTTTCCTCGATTTCCTCGGTCTGACCGGACTGAACCACCCTGACATCATCCGCCCGGTATTTCGCCGCAAGCTCCGGGGAAAACACTTCCGCATCGGTTTTTCCGATGATATCTTCGGGCCTCATGTTCAGGTCGGAAGCGAGCTTTTCGTTGATCAGCGTATAGCGGGAGTCCAGATCCTTCGCGAAAATCTTCTGGGGAATGCTCTCCAGCAGGCTCCGATACCTGGCCACGCTCTCGCGCAACCCCTCCTCAACCTGCTTCCGCCCCGCCTCCGACTCCTCCAATTCCTGAATTCTCTTCTTCAGAAGAGTATTTTCAGCAATCAGCTCTTGAATCGTTGGGGACGTCCTGCCCATGGGGTTCTCCAATCACGGTCAAACTCATAGCAACGACAAATATACCACATCCTTTCAGACGCAGTTTTCACCTATCTTTGCCGACATCCTTTAGCGAAGTTTGCATGAAACACGAGTGTTCAAGAACACATGATTCGTAACAGAAGAAAGGCCTACTATTTTTGGCCACACCATCGGTTGAATTGTCAAATACCCAATTTGTTTCTGGGTCCAATTTGTGACTATTTCGTCAACCTGCATGTATATAATACACAGTATGTAATACTGACTTGAGTTTTCATGTCAACCCTTATCGCGGCAGTTGTCACAAAACAAGCAAGCAATGGCTCCGCACATTTTCGAGTTCAGAAGAAGGGATCATGCTTCAGCATGGGCGGTAATCGTGGCGACAGACCGAGCGATGAAGCGCCGAGTTATTTCAGTGTGAGGCGGGAGAGAATGATCCCGACCTTTTCCCCGCGGCGAAAGCAAAAGTATACCAATTACAATATGAATGATTCCGTTCATCGACGTCTCCGATCGTCACGACCGAGTCATCGCCGCATGCCAGCAGCCGCCGCCATTCCGCAGGTATACCGAAGGAATAGTTTCATGCAATCTGGCACCCCCTTACCCACCCTCCCTCTCATTACCCCGACATTTCCCGCCCTCTCCCCTTCCGTGTTACACTGCCCCAGAATTCGAGTGGAGGAAAACAAGCATGGTGAGACGCTCATTTTCGGCCAATGCCTGCCTTCGACGGCTCTTTGCGGCAACCCTGCTCCTACTCTCCGGGATCACGCAGGCAGTCGCTGCCGACAGCGGGTTTTCGTCGATCATCGAACATGTCACGGCAATCGATTTCCCGAAAGTGCGTGTCACGATGCGCGTGTACACGCCCGATGCAACGGAACTGACGTTCGATGCATTCAAGCTGAGCGAGCGCCAGAGCCTGATTTCGACCTTCACGGTGGAGCTCGTGCGGAAAGAGCCGTATGTCGCCCTTCTGCTCGATCGCTCGTCGAGCATGGAACCGGTCGTCGGCACGGTGAAGGAGTCTGCGGCGGCATTCGTGAAGGGCATGAGC
>JAGOCE010000262.1 GCA_017998915.1 Candidatus Ozemibacteraceae bacterium | reverse complement strand
CTTCGTGCCTTGGTGACCTTGTGGTGAGGGAGTTCAGGATCTCTGTAATGCAGCGGTTGTGAGACGCGCTTCATGGGCCTTGAGAGGCTGAGCGGATCGTGCTTGTCATCGGGGCGGTGAGCGTGTACACTTTCCGCGTTTGATGAATCCCCCCCGGCACCGGGGCGAGTATTTTCAGGAGGTTGTCATGTCCAAGGAACTGAACGAAGCGAACTTCAAGAGCGAGATCTCCGACTACGCCGGCGCTGCGCTGGTGGATTTCTGGGCCCCCTGGTGCGGTCCGTGCCGGGTCATGGGACCGATCGTGGACAACCTCGCGAAGAAATACGAAGGCAAGATCAAGATCGCGAAAGTCAACGTCGACGACAATCAGGGTCTCGCCGGCCAGTTCAACGTGATGTCGATTCCGAGCCTGGTCTTCTTCAAGGGCGGGAAGGTTGTTCACACCCATCTCGGCGCCACCACCGAAGCCGATCTCGAGGCCCAGCTGAAGCAGCATTTCGGTCTCTGATTCATCGGAACTCCCCACGGCATGAATATTCTGGCGGGGGGGGAATGGCGGTCCGGCTTTCCTGATTATTTCAGGGGGCCGGGCCAGGTTCGCGTCAGGATACTGGCGTTCCGGAACCTCGCGCGCATCGAGGGGTTGTATTTCGTACGCCCGCGAAGCATGCGGCTGCTCGTCAACTATCTGTTCGAATTCGGTCTGCGAGGGGTGGTCCGAAAAGTCAGGTCCCGCCTCGGGGAAAAATACCGTAACGAAAAATATATATCTTTTGGTATCGGAATGATTCTCGAAGCCGATGCCGGTTCCGTACATGCCGTCGGAAACATTGTCGCGTTTCTCGCGCCGTGTCACCCCGCCTGTGTCGAACGGATCGTCCTGGACGACGGCCTGGCCGTCCCGCTGGAAAGCGGGCACCGGTTCGACGAACATGTCGTTCTCCACGGCGGCCCTGGCGAAACGCTGCCTGACGCCGATTTCTGGAACGGCCTCGCCGGCTTCAGCGAACATGCCGGCAGGGTGCTCGATGCGGCAACGCTGGCCGACCTGCACGATCGGCTGAAACGTGCCGCTTCGGCGGAGCCATGGGCGGCATGCATGAGCTATGCAGTTCACGAACGTGACGGTGCATCTTCCGTTTCGGAAACAGTGGCGGCGGAGGGCGCGGATAGTTCCCGGAAAGGCTCCGCAAAACCTTCCGGCATCGTATACGGGTATGGAAATTACGCGAAATCTTTCCTCATTCCGAACGCGTCGCCGTTCATCGAAATCAGGAAAGTTCACGAGATCGACCCGACGCAGATCCCTCTCGAGGAACGTGGATACGCGTGGGACACCGCGCCGCTGCCGAGGCCGGACGAACGCGCCGACGTGTTTTTCGGCGCCGGGTATCATCATACGCATGTTCCCGTCGCTCTTGCGGCGCTCAGGCAGGGCGCGTATGCCGTGATCGAAAAACCCGTGGCGGTCGACGAACGACAACTCGGGGAGCTCCTCGAAGCCCTGAACGTGGCCGGCCCGAAACTCTTCTCGTGCTATCACAAAAGATATATACCATTCAATATATACGCAGGTGAAGATCTGGGCCTGCGGCCGGGCGTGCCGGTTTCCTACTCGTGCGTCGTATACGAGGTTCCCCTGCCGAAACGGCACTGGTATCACTGGCCGAACGCGAAGAGCCGGCTGGTGTCGAACGGCTGTCACTGGATCGACCATTTCCTATTCCTGAACGGCTTCCCGGAGGTTCGGTCCTTCGATCTCGCGATCGCGCCCGACGGTACGCTGAACGTGTCGGTCACGGCCGGAAACGGCGCATTTTTCACGATGGTCCTGACCGACCGGGGCAGCGAGCGTGTGGGATTGCGCGATTACATCGAACTTCGCACGGCCGACTCGACCGTGCGGATGACGGATGGTTCGACCTACGTCGCCGAGGGCCCCGACCGGGTGATCCGTCGGGCCTCGATCAACAAGCTGTTCAGCTACCAGAACATGTACGCCACGATCTCCGAGAAGATCTCCCGCGGCGAGCCCGGCGACACCGTTGAGTCGGTGCGCATCTCCGCCGGTCTGATCCTCGACCTCGAACGCCTGTTCCGGACGCGGTGCGGAGCTGCTTCCTGAGCCTGGTTGTCAGCCGGTAACTACTTGGTTTTTGTCGCCAGGAGAGACGCTCGCATGTCGGTGAATGCGGCCACCAGATTGGCATAGGCGCGAATTGGGCGCGGCGAGTTCGGGGAAGGCGCGTCGGTGCTTGCCTGTCGGAAATGGCCGATTCCCGTGATTGCGATGGTGTGCAGGCTCTCGAGATCCTGTGAAAGAGAGGCTTTCAGTGCGTGCATCGTCGAGGAAAAACTGGAGATGCGCGTCAACAGCGCCTGCGCTTCGGCATTTTCCGGAAGTGCTGGATTGAGGCCGAGGAGTTCCCATTCGGCTTCAAGAACGGGATCGAATTCCGAAACGCCTGCCGCTCGGGTGCTGATCAGCGTCATCTGGGTGGCGATCCCTTCGATCATGTCGTGCGAAACTCCGGGACGGCCGGAGATGAAGTGGGTGCGGAGTCTTCCGAGGAGATCGGAAACCTGGATGATGCGGCTGTCCCAGAGAGGATCGTTCGCCCATGGTGCCGGGGGAGCGGCACGGTAGCGATTCGTGAAATTCAGCCATGCGGCCATGATCGACGCCATGAGATGCTCCGCCGTTCGCACATCGAATGCGTTGATGGCGGAAGCCGCTTTCTGGAGATTTCTGACCATGTCGAGAAGGGCCGCGGAAAATTCGTCTGACGGATCTCTGCCGGAAATGAGTGCCAGAACGGTATCGTCACAGGAAAAGAGAGGGGCGGAACATGCAACGATGGCAGAGATGAGGGCCAAGGCACAAAGGATGTTGCGATGATGCCGCTGAAGACGGTTCATGGTTGCTGTCCCTGTGTCTCCATTTCGATGCTGGACTCGATGTTCGGCATGCGGAGTTTCTCCGGACGTGCTTCGAATGCCTCTGATGCAACGTTCTTGAAGAGTTCGCCGTAATCGAGAAGCTGGGGGCGGCTGTCATGTTTTTCAAAGTAACTCAGCAGGCTGATGTTCGGCCGGAACATCACGTCGAAAACGATCGTCGGACTTACCGACAGCCTGTTCAGATAGACGAGCCTTCCCGAGCGGTCGAGAACGCGGAACGTTGCCGTAACGTTTTCACGGATGACCGTTCTGACGATTGCCAGATCGAAAAAGATGAAATCCAGAAGGTTGATCGTGTCACCGTCGTATTTCGCGACGTGGACCGTGAGAGACAATGGGGATGAGGCAGTCTCCGCGGCCGATGCGAGCCCGTCGTAATCATCTTCCAGAAGCATCTTGCCCGGTATGCGAGCCACGGATGATGCGGGCCATGTTCGTTCCAGCGCATTCCAGACCCGTTCTATCTGAAGCTCTGTGGCAGGCTTCGGGGATTCTCCCCAGCTCACTCCCGCAAGCATGATTCCGTCGGGGCGAACGCTATCGGAGGCAAGGCGCGAAACCAGTTCCTTTCTGAACTGGAGGCAGGCTTCCCCGAGTCCGTAGCCGCCCTGGGTGGAGAGATCTTCGGAAGCGCTTGCGAATGGGATCCACTCGTGGACGAAGTTCAGGCATGCTTGCCCTTCCTGAGGCCAGCCGAAGAGCAGCCAAAACAGAAAAAGTCCCCTGAGCCCTTTGACAACGGAGTGATAATGTATCATGCGCTATATGTCCTCTCTGCGCGGGATGGAACTTCGATGCTTCTCCTGTCATTTTACCTGCCAGGCATGACCGTTTCAATCGGGAAATCGATGGAATGGCGCCAATACGACGATTTCTTCGGGATGCTCGATACCGTTCGTAAAATGTGTAAAAACGTCTTTCATATTTTGTAAAAAACATTTTGCATCTATCGAACGAAGAACTTCCTTGAAAATGCGCCACTTTCGCTCTATCCTGTTTTCTGGACGGCGATGTCGAGAGGGTGTTTTCGTGGTACCAGAGTCTGGGCCCGGGAGTTGCTGTTCTAGAGATACTTCATGTCGGAGAGCGAATATGAGAATGTCGTCAGCCCTGTTGCTGTTCCTGATGTCTCTGGGCGGAGTCGCCTGGGGACAGCAGATATCATTCGTCGACACGAGGCTGCTGCTACTCGCGCATCCGCTGTTCCGCCAGTTTTCAGCCGAGACGTGCCGTTTTTCTGGTACACCTTCCGAGCCTGTTCGCGACGGCGAAGCAGGGATCAAACGTATCGAGTCCGAGCTCGCAGTTGTTCGTCAAAAGCATGCCGGGTTGCCGGCTGCCTGGGCGCAACGATTGGCCGCGAAGCAATCCCCTGGCAAGCGAAAGGCGACGGAAGAAGCTTTCATCGCTGAACAGAAGAAACTGGCCGAATGCGTGCGAATGCTCGAAGAGCGACTCATCCAGCTTCGGGGTGTCCCTGGAAGACCTGGACTGACGCTCAATATTTCGATGATCGGACAAGTGAACACGATCGCTCGTGACATCCGAGCCGCAATCTCACGTGTGAAGGCCGGTTCCCCCGGCCCCGTCATCGATATTTCCCCTCTGATGCCGGACGGCACGCCGACCTATGCATCCGAAGTCGTGTACTCGAATTTGAATTTCCAGTTCTGGCGGGCAGCTTTCACCCCCGATGAGAACGCCGTCACCTGGCTCGACAACGCGAAGCGGTTCCTTGCCGCGAAGCATCCGCTCTTTCTTCCTGTCGTCCATGGCGGTATCGATGCCCGGCTCGACGCGGTCAAATTCCTGGAACAAGCCACTGGAGGTCGATGAAACATGCGTTCTTTCCTGAGAGGTGCCAAACACGTCGTTTCCGTTCTCGCCGTTCTTCTTTTTGCTGCTGTCGCCGGCCCGGTGTGCGGCGCGGAAGGGGGGTGGGCGACGATCGATGCGAGATTGCTGCTGGCCATTCACCCCAACATGGCTTGCTTCGATTATTCACACGACCGGTTTTTCAGGAATGACGCCTCGTCTCAAAACGCTGCCGCTCTCGGTCAGACCCTGCAGGCTGCCTGGAACAAAACACAGCCGAAGCTTCGCGAACTCGGAAAGAAGCTGGACAAGATCAACCAGGCCAAGTTCGACATTCTCCAGAAACGTGAAGCGACGATTCGGTCTCTGATGGAAAATGAAGCGAACAAGCGAGGCCAGATGCGCGACAGGGCCAAGCAGATCGGGGAATATGAAGCACAGTATTCGAAATCGCTTGCCGAGTGCGACTCCCAGATTGCCCAGCTTGCCCGCGAGATCGAAAATACCCAGGAAGAAGCATATTCACCGGTATATTTAACGAAGAGCGAAACGGCGATGCGGTTCGAATCGATGAAAAAGGAAATCGAGTCGCTGATCGAGCAGACGGCCCGAGAAAACCGGATCGGGGTCGTTCTGGATACCTCGTTCGGGCGAAGTTCCCAGCAGCATTCGCCGAAGCCTACGACGATTCCCCGGTATCCGGAGCCGTCAGATACTCTCGCTTCGAAGCTGTTCCATACGTTTTCGAACTGGACGCCGTCTCAGGTTCCCGCAACGACCGTCCCCGGACCAAACGGAAAACCGATCCCGGCGAAAGATCATGTCGCTTTTGCCGCGGGCCAGAACATGGTTCAAACGCTCGAACGATATCTCGAATTCAAGCCGTATCTCACGACGACGGCTGCCAGGTTCAGCTCCGGAAACATTTTCCTCACGGGAGGGATGGATCTGACGCCTGTGGTGGCGAAAAAAATTTTTACCAGGTATCGGATCCCCGTCGAAATTCAAAACAGTTTCCAGCTGCTCATCCAGAAATACGGACAGTTTGATCGAACATCCGGGATGTGACCGACGATTCGCTTGCCAAGGGAGGATCCTATGAGTAGTTCATGGTTTCGTTCTGTTCTCGCCTTGAGCTTGTTCGTGCTGGTTCTCGCGGGACCGGCTGCTGCTTTGCACCAGTATTATGAGCAGAA
>JAGOCE010000261.1 GCA_017998915.1 Candidatus Ozemibacteraceae bacterium | reverse complement strand
TGAGCCGGGACTGTTCATTTCCGCCGCTCTTCACAAGGCGTTCGTGAAGGTCGACGAGGAAGGCACCGAGGCGGCCGCGGCGACAGCCGTGGTGATGCAGACCAAGACGATGGCCCGAATACCCGTTCCCGTCGAGTTCAAGGCCGACCACCCCTTCCTGGTCTTCATCGTCCACGAGCCGACCACGACGGTCCTCTTCCTGGGTCGGGTGAGTTCGCCGGAACAGTAAGCAGGCGGGCCGGTAGGGCATTTTCGCTCTGCCGGTCCGACATTCACAGCGTCGCGTGGTCGCCTCAGGAACATTGGTTCAGGTGAGCAGGTAGCCTTTCCAGCCCGGCTGGCGGTCGAGGGGGGCGAGCTTGGCCGTTCCCTGACGGGTTCCCTCGGCTTCCAGCCGGGCCAGGCGCCGCCGGTCGAGTTCCGCGCCGTCGAACGGGAGATTCACGGTTGTTACGGCGCCCAGTTGTCCCGCCTCTCTGCACCAGCGGTAATGGAAATTTTCGCAGAGGGCTTCTTCCAGCAGAACTGAAATATTCTTATTATTATATATATGCTCGTTGGCCGGAAGGAACAGGCAGTAATGGGGGGAGGCCCCCCGCTCCGCGGCCAGGAAGCACCGTGTGTCAGGGTTCACGAGGCGGGCGAGGATTCCCGCGACGTGGCGGGCGTTGAGCTTCTCGCCGCAGAGGTCGGATATCAGGGCTTCCTTCCCGCAGAACGCCAGCGATGGGAGTTCGCGCCACCAGCCTTTCATCTCGACGATATCGTGCAGGCGATACCGGTACAGGCCGCCCGGTGTGGTGAGAAGAACCCGGTAACGGCCGCCCGGTTCGAGCGCTTCTGCCGTCCGGCAGGGCGTTTCCCCCTCCTCGCCCTCCTGGAACTCGAAGAAGCCGGACCGCACGGCGAGAACCTGTGCCGGAGCCCCGATGCGGGGGATCGTCACGACGCCTTCGGTAGCCAGCAGTCCCTTCGTCTCGAGCGCGACATCGGGAAACCATCGCCTCAGAGCCGGAATTCCACCTGCCGCCTCCGCCTCGGTCCAGGTCGAGATCAGCCGGAGAGCCGGCCAGAGCCGTGTGCCGAGACCATCCTCGCGTCCGCCCCGGAGAGCCGGCAGAAGGTCGCGCAGCAGCCCCGCCCGGTCGGGAACCTCAGACGCCAATGCACCGACAAGGCGATCACCCAGGGGAGCCAGTTCCCGGAGAAGGCTCGGGAGAAACGTGGGATTCCACAGCGAGACCAGGCGAAGATCTCCCGCGCTCAATAGATGCAGGAGCGTCTGGAAGCGCCATGAGCCGGAGTCCCCGTCCCGGATGACCTGCGATGGCACGGCCATGAGCGTGTCGACGAAGCGCTTTCCCCACGGGCCGAAATACTCGGCATCGTCCTGGAAGCCGATGGGAATGCCGCCGGATGTTCGGGCCTGCTGCCCGGAACGGGGTGTCACCACCCAGTAGGCCGGACCGGCCGTGAGGTCCGGGTGGTGGAGGAACAGGTCGACCAGCCAGGGATGGAGGGCCCTGTTGAAAGCCTCCTGCAGACCGCAGGTATACGGGATCAGCTTGGTGGCGGCCGATGAACCGCTGGTCGGCTCGAACAGACGCACGGGGTCGGCGGAGAGAACCCCGGGCTCTCCCGCGGCAGCCCGCTCGATCCAGGGGGCCAGGTCGTCGAAATCGACGGGCGGCACGCGTTCCTGAAACGCTTCTGGCGAGTGTATCCGGCCGAATCCGAATCGGTGCCCGTAGGCCGTGCCGGCATTGGCTTGAAGTATAGACTTAAGAATAAATTCCTGGGTTCGCTTCACCGGCTGGCGGGAGGCGCGTGAAAAAGCCATGGCCCCGGGAAGACAGGCGGCAAGCCAGCCTCCATGGATGGCCACCAGGCCGAGCCGACGAACGATGCCGCTCACACGGTCTGTCCCGGGGTCAGGCCCGCAGGGCCCGGCGGATGAAGGGCTTGAGGTTGTCGGACCGCAGCGGGGCGAGGCAGGCCAGCTCCTCCCCTTCCGCGTGGCCGGGATTCCTCGCCACGAAGAAGGCGACGTCGGGGTCCTGGAGCCGTTCGTCGTGCAGGTCGGCAATCCCGGCCCGAAGCGGCGTCGGCTCGGCGAGACGAATGATTCCCCGGTCTGGCTGGTACCGCTGTCCGAACCGGAGGGTGCCGAGACGGTCGAGGATGTTCTGGAGGTCGGGCGGGGTCGGCCGGTCGTGCCGGGGGAAGTATTCCTTGAAGAATACGGGCAGGAACCGGTAGGTCTTGTACCCGCTCGAAATCAGGAACCAGTAGAGTTCCCCGTTGCCCGTCTCCTCGATCATGCGCAGCATGAACCGGCCCCAGACGCGAGGCAGTTCGAGGCTGCCCCAGAAATCCGGCCGGATGATGGTGTCGCCGCTGAACAGCGCCCGGATGGCTCGGCCTTCGATTTCGGTTCGCATCAGGGCGAGGGAGGTGAAGCCGCGCAGGGCGCCGGTCGCGTCATGAAGCAGGATCGCCCAGTCTTTCGCGGCAAGGTCTGCCAGGAACGATTCCCGTTTCACCACGTAGGCCTCGCTCATGAGGTCGAACATGGCCGAACGCAGGCCGGCGTCGAGTTCGGCGACGGGAATCACCTTCCCGGTCAGTGCCTTGTCACGGTCGTTTCGGCTCATAGCATACCTAGCGAAATAGAAATGCCGCGTTCCCGGCCGATGGGAACGACCGGGGTTTCGGGCCAGGCGGCGGTGAACAGGCGGCTTGCATACGGAATATGGAAAAAAAGGTCGGCCGCGCATCGCGCCGGATGCCCATCGGCCACGCCCCAGGCCGCGAACAGCGCGCCTGCCTGCCGGGCCCGGTCCAGGGCCGCATCCAGGAGGGCCGGCATCACCCGGCGCTCCCAGCCCGGTTCGACGGCCCACGGGTCGAGAAGCCGGTGGGGAACTTCGCTTCCTTCGGCCGGAAGCGGGCAGGAGCCCCACAGAGGAGTGCCTGCCTCCCAGAGCCGGCGGCACCAGGCCAGGAGCGGGTGAAGGGCGGAGAGCCGGATCTGCTGGGTGTCCATCCGGTTCCAGACGCCGAGAGCGCCGACCAGACGGCTCTCGGCGAAAGCCCCCAGCACATCGCCGATGTTCAGCCCCGGCAAGAGGTTGCCTTTCCCCCTGGAAGCGGCTTCGGGGAGCGACCGCCAGGCCCCGTCGTTGCCCCGGCCGAACCGGTCGGTCAGCGCCAGAAGGGCCGGCAGGTCGTCGGTGCCGAGCGGGCGGATCTCGCAGCACGCGGGAGTGGAAACGGCGCGGCCGCGGCGGGGCCAGCGTCGTCCCGGGCCTCGCAGGGGAAACAACGCCGTCAGGTAGCCGCTCACCGGACGGTATTCGGGAAGGGGCCCGCGTCCTTGCGGATTGTTCAGGGTTTCCAGGGCCGCCGTGTTTCCCTCGAGGATGGAGGTCAGCGTCAGGGGCGCGGGAAATGCCCGCGAAACCTCCCGGAACGCCTGGTAGCCGCGGGCGAGAAGGGTTCCGCCCCGGTGTTCGGGGTGGACGCGCAGATGGTGGATGTAGGCCAGCCGGGACGGCTTCCCTTCCAGCCAGGCGGGCCGGAGGCTGCGCACGCCCAGCGCCGTCAGCTCCCCATCCGATTCCCGACGTGCGTATACCAGGTGATGCTCGTCTCCCTGGGCCGCGAGAGCCTTCAGAAACGAGGGTTCCGTATGATACGAGAGGGTGACTCCCGGTGTCGGCATCTGACAGCGGTCCAGCAAACGGCGGACGGCTTCGTCGAGAGCGCGGTCGTCGGGTCCCGGCTCGACACCGGACCGCCAGGCCCGCCACTGGTAGGGCCGGGGCAGTTCCTTCACCTTTCGCCTCCAGCGCTCATGCCGAGGGGCAGGCCGAACTTCTCGTCGACCTCGCGGCGACCGTAGTAGTTCTGCGTCAGGAACAAGGCGAGCGTCGCCAGGCTTCGCGCGTTGGTCTTCAGATCGAGTCCTCGATGGATGATGGAGCGCCACGAGTAGAAGCGCCGCCGCCAGTCCCGGCAGGCCTCGGCCAGCCCCTCCGGGGAAAAACCGGTCGGAACGAAGGGCACCTGGCCGAACCGGAAGGCCGGGTCGAGCCACCATGCGGGAGATGTCAGGCGGCCCTCGCCCTGCAGTTTCGCGTAGAGCGGGGTGCCGGGGAACGGCACCAGGTGGTTGAACGCCGCCAGGAAGAAACGGTGCTTCTGAATGAATCGGAACGTCGGCGGGAAGGAGCGCGCATCATCGCCGTCGATGCCGAACAGGAATGTTGCATAGATGCAGATATTGTTATCGCGAAGCAGCGCGAGCGCCCGCTCGTAACCTTCGATGGAAACGTTGCACTGCTTGTTCAAACGCTGCATGAGATCGGGTCGGAGGGACTCGAACCCGATCAGAACGCCGATGCAGCCAGACTCGGCCATGGCCCGCACCAGTTCCGGGTTGGCGGCGGCGTTGACGCTGATCTGGCTCACCCACTGGATTCCGAGTGGTTTGAGCGCCGCGCACAGGTCGAAGGCAGCCTGAATATTTGCTGCAATATTATCATCGATGAGAAAGATGATCTTCTGCCCGCTTCGCCGGATATCCTCGACCACGTCGGCAGGTGGCCGGTAATAATGCCTGGCTTCGGTGAAGGCGGTGATGGAGCAGAAGGTGCACCCGAAGCGGCAGCCGCGCGAAAACTCGACCAGGGCGAGCGGCAGGTATCCCTTGTGGGCGTAGACCTCCCGCCGAGGATACAGGCCGTTCCAGGAAAAATCGAACGTTCCGTCATACCGCCGCCCGAGCCGGCCGGCCCGGAAATCCTCGAGAACGCGCCCCCAGACGCCTTCGGCGGGCCCCGTCACCACGGCGTCGGCGTGCCCGAGCACCTCGTCGGTCCAGAGGGTGGCGTGGTATCCGCCCATGACGACCCTGGCCCCGCGCCGGCGGTATTCGTCCGCGATCTGGTAGGCGCGCCGCGCCGTGTAGGTCTCGACCGTGATGCCCACGAGATCGGCGGGACGGCTCGCGTCGACGGGCTCCACCCGGTCGTCCTGAACCGAGATCTCCCAGTCGCGCGGCGTGAGAGCCGCCAGCACCGCCAGCACCAGCGGCTCCATCTGCCAGGTGGCGATGTAGCGCTGGTCGGGCTTGCGCCCGATCGAGGGCATGATCAGGGTGAGCTTCATGCCTTGGGGATGCCCTCCTGAACGTCATCGAACAGGACGCGGTCGGACATGCTGCGCAGCCGGTGGGCATACGAGCGGTAGCCGAGATTGAACGCGATGGCATACCCCGTGGACGTCCGAGAGCCGAGCAGGCGCCGGGCGATCGACGGAAGCCGGTACGCGTGTTCCCAGGCCCAGTGCAGGCCTTCCCGGATCTGTTCCACCGTCATTCCCTTGGGCTGGACGACGATGTGTTCGACGTCGTAGAGGGTCCAGTCCCGGGTCAGGATGCGGTCCTCGGCATCGAGCTTGCGGTAAGCCGCGGTGTTGGGGAACGGTGTGTAGGTCGAGAACCGCGGCAGATCGACGTGCGCGCGGTCGCAGAAGTCGACCGTCCGCCTGAAGATGTCGGGCTTGTCGTCGTCGAGGCCGAACACGAAACAGGCCTGCACGCCCATGCCGTGATCGTGCATGCGCTTGACGAGGTCGATGTAGAAGTCGACCGAGTTGTGGTCCTTGCCGATCGAGCCGATCGACATCTGGTTGATCGATTCGAAGCCGATCAGCAGGCCCTTGCAGCCGCTGTCCCCGACGATGCGCAGAAGCTCGGGGTCCTTGCCGATCTTGGTGGTCGAGAGGCCGAACCACTTCTTCTTCAGCGTACCGATCGCCCGGAAAAGCTGCTTGGCGTGGTCGGGGTCTTCCATCGGGCTCGGGTCGACCAGGACGAACTCGTTGCCCGGCATGTCGGCGATCTCGGCGACCACCTCGTCGATCGGCCGCTTGTAGAAGTTGTTTCCCCACGTGGCCGGGATCGAGCAGAAGTCGCACTCGTTCAG
>JAGOCE010000260.1 GCA_017998915.1 Candidatus Ozemibacteraceae bacterium | reverse complement strand
AATGGCCGCAAGATGCAGAGCCGTGATTCCACGCGTGTCGGCAGCGTCGATCCTGCAACCCCGTATGGCGAGATGCTTCATGATCTCGAGATTCCCCCATCCTGCGGCATAGACCATCAGGGGCATACCCGAGGGGTGACGTACATTCAGATCGGGTTTCCGGGCAAGGAGTTTTCGTACTCGGGAAACATCGCCGGCTTCGATCGCCGCGAACAGCCCTGCGGTCTCATTTTCCAGCTCTCGGGATTCAGGTTGCCGTTCGGATTGCTTCTGTTCGGAACCGCCGACGGTGCCGGAGATTTCCTGCATCACACCGTTAACGACGTTTCCGATGATGTCGTCGAGCACCTGGCCGGCTCCAGGAGCGGCTCCGGCCAGGCACAGGAAAGCCGCCGTGCAGATCGCGAGGGATCTCATGACACAATCGTTCGCCCTGAGCCTGCCGAAGGGCGAGAGCACTCGAGCTTCGACAGGCGCTGCACGAACGGTATCACGTATGCGAGTGATGATCATGTTCCTCGAGAGGCGAAGCGTACGTTATGAAAGTGACGAAATGGCGGCTTCGACGGCCTGCATGTTCGGAGCGACCGGGTTCGGAAGCTGGCAGACGGAAATTGCGGACTCGATATCCTTGAGGCCGTTTCCCGTGATGAGAACGACGACGGTTTCCTTCTCGCCGATCTTCCCTGCGGAAGCGTCTTTCTTGAATCCGGCGTATGCCGTGACCGCCGCGGGTTCGCCGAACACCGCGGTATTTCGGGGCAGTTCGACGAGGGCCGTCCTGATCTCGTCATCCGTGACTGAGATACAGTCTCCGTTCGATTCCTTCAAACCGCGCAGCGCCTTGAGGCGGTTTCTCGGAACGCCGACGGCAATGGAATCAGCGATCGTGTTCCCGTTCTGTGGCGTGAATTTCCCCGTTTTCAGCGCAACTTCCACGGGGTTACAGCCGGCGGCCTGGACGCCGATGATACGGGGCAGCTTCTCGATCGCGCCGATCATCTTCAGATCGTAAAAGCCCTTGTATATACCAGACGTTATACATCCGTCGCCGATCGAAACATAGACGCGGTCGGGAACCTGGTATCCGTTCTGTTCCCAGATCTCGTAGGCGACCGTTTTCTTGCCTTCGACGAGGTAGGGGTTGTAGGCGCAGTTACGGCTGTAGAAGCCGAATCGCTTCGTAGCCTCAACCGAGAGCTCGAACGCCTTGTCATATGAGTCGTCGACGATGATCGTATTCGCCCCGTAGACGAGCAGTTGCGTCACTTTTGCCTTTGGTGCGCGTTTCGGAACAAAAATGAAGGTCTTGATGCCAAGGGAAGCGGCAAACCCTGCGAGCGAGCTTGCCGCGTTACCTGTCGAAGCGGCGCAGATCGCCTTCGCACCGGCCTCGATTGCTTTGGAAACGCCGACCGCGCTGGCCCGATCCTTCAAGGAAGCTGTTGGGTTCCGGCCGTCATCTTTTATGTAAACCTTGGAAATATTGAACTGCTTCTCCAACTTCGCCGAGCGATAGAACGGGGTCATACCGACTTCGAGGGGAGAAACGGGTGTGTTCTTCTCGAGGGGCAGGAGGTCGCGATACCGCCAAAGACTCTGCATCCTGTTTCCCTTCAGTCGTTCGGCGTAATCAGGCAGCTTCGGATACTCGTAGATGATATCCAGGATGCCGTCCGTCCCACATTTGTCACAGACATACCGGTCCGGAGCGGGGGGAAACTCGGCTCCACACAACATGCATTTCATACTGACGATGTTCATCTTCATTTCTCCGTTGCCTTGATGATGATGGTCGTTCTGACGACCACCTGAAAAACTTCCTGAAACCTATAACACCAGAAACCCAGTTTTTCCAGTTCCGAAACAACTCCTCCGATGATCCCTCGTTAGTTTACATAATATATATTATCGGCCCATCCTGGTATTTCCCGACCTGCATTGCATATTGCATTTTCATGGAAACATCTGCATACTGAATTGTCGGCACGCACGGCGGTCTCCAGATCAGAAAACCCGGGACTCGCGATGCCATTCGAAGATTACCTGTGAGGATGCATCATTCATGATCAAGACAAAAGCAGAAATTCTCGCGGAACTTCCCACCATGACGGAAGCCGAATACGACGCCCAGGTCAAATCCTTCATCATCGACCTCCGATCGAAGATCCCCATGCTCCAGGCGGCCACAGGTCGAAAGGCGTTCAACGAAGTCATGGCGCTCACCCAGCGTATCAGGTCGGCAGCCATCAACCTCCGCCTCGACAATATCGCCTCCCTCTGCTCTTCGCTCCTGAACAACCTGCGCACAACCCCCGACCTGTCGCTCCTGAGCGAACTCGAGCGACAGCTGCTCGTCGAAATGAACAACGTCGACCGCGACCAGATCAAAGCGGCTCAATGAACCTCAACACCCTGACAGCCCAAGAAGTCGCCTCGTTCGACCGCGCCCAGACGTTCGTCCTGGTTCCCGCAGGCTCCACCGAGCCGCATGGGCCCCACCTTCCGCTCGGAACCAAAGCCTATCTCGCCGAAGCCCTCGCGTTCGAAATCGGCCAGCATCTGAAGGAAGCTGGCCTCAAGTATCTCATGGCGCCGGTCTTTCCGTATCTGCCGTGCCAGGCCAGCCTCGGCCTCGAAGGCGCGCTCACGATCAGCCCGCGCACCGCCTGCGAAATCCTATATGAAATCGGCGCCGCCTGCCACCGAGACGGGTTCCGAAACGTCGCCTTCATCCACCTCAGCACCTCGCCCGATGCGACGAAAGCGATCCTGACAGCCTGCGACGAACTTTCCCAACTCGACGGCATGACCGCCATCGATCCGCTCGCCGCCGTCCGCTTCACCAACCCGCCCGCCACATCTGCGGCCCTGAAGCAGGAAGGGACCGACCCCCTATCTGAACTCCACGGCGATGCCCGGGAAACGGGAGCCATGCTCTATCTCGATCCCGACCTCGTCAAGGCAGACTGCTCGGCGATTCTCCCACCGCGCATCGTCAACCTCCCATGGGAGTCCCTGAAGGGCAATTTTTCCTGGAAAGACCGCGGCGCCGTCGACGGTTATGCCGGCACGCCCGCCGCAGCATCACCCAAACTCGGCCAACTCTACCTCGAAGAACTCGGCCGGATCGGCGCGGAATCGATCTTGACCGCGTACAACGGCGGCCAGCCACCGGCTCTCCCGCTCAGCGCGCGCCTCTTCCTCAAGCTCGTCAGCCTTGACGATCTCTAACGGCTGCGTTCTCTCCGCTGGTCGATGATCATCTGCCGCAACGATCGCCAGCCGTTCAACTGTTCGTCGGAAAGGGTTGCCGGCTTGCCGGTCACCCGGTGATGTTCGACGGCGCGCAACCATTTCCTTGTGCGCCTCGGCAGGTCTACCTTCTGGTTCACGACGAGGCCCGTGACGGATTGGCACCGAGCGTATGTCATGACGCGAAGCTTCTCTTTCCCGTGCATGGAGTAGCCGTTCTCTTTGACGATCCTCGAGACCATCTCCAGAAACGTGCCCGTCTCCTTTTTCGGAAGCTCTTTTCTCGTCGGAAAGGAAAACGTGAGATCGTCGGCATACCGTGTGTAGGTGCCGCCGTGGTGTTTCGCCAGCCCTTCCAGGCGCGCATCCAGCGCATGATTAACAAGATTTGCTAGCCTCGGGCTGGTCGGAGCGCCCTGCGGCAGCCCGCCGTTCCAGGCGGTCAGGTGCATCAGCATGTCGGCCGCGTCGGTGTTCCATCCGATGAACGTGAAATACTCCCTGATTCTTCTGACCTGCGTTTTCTGGAAAAAGTCTTTCAGATCGACACAGATGACAAGGTCCTTGTTGGCGTGCTGCTGCGCGTTCGTCACGATCGAGCGGCCGCTCTCGAAGCCGTGAACCGATTCGTGCGAGGAAAGCCGCTTCAAAAGCTTGTGGAGAATGCAGCGCTGGATTTTCTTCAGTTCCGGCGATGGTTCGAGCAAAAGCCTGGTTCCGCCGGACCGTTTTTTGACCCGGATTTCACGATACGCCGGTCGAATCGAGGTCAATTCTTCTACGGAAACGCCCAGCCGCCTGGCAAGCTCGCGGAGGTCATTGCCCTCGTTTCGACGCGAATCGCCCGTGCCGGAACTGCCCGTTCCCAGGAGCCCGGAAACCCAATCCAGGATGCTCATTCGATCATGGTCCTTTCGTGAAGGCAGGCGCGGTGTGAACCGCGCCTGCCTGTGCCTTGCGCAGATTGCGAAGCAATCTGACACCGAATCTGATACCGCTTTTAACGTTCCAGTGCCGGCGAAACACCGGCGGCGCTTGCGCGCGCCAAGGCATGTGACAACCATACCCGAACCCAGTTCTCGAGTCAATAAGCCAAAACATCAAACACAAACATGTTTACATATTATATCGACTTGAGCCATTTCAAAAGATTGTGCGAAAACGAATTATATATCTTTATTTATATATTATTTATTACAAGAACCCCGGCGGCAGATTATTGTTTGCCGCCGGTGTTCTTGTCATTCGAACCGTGAAATCACCCGTTTCAACGATCAGAGGCGGAGTTCTTGTGAAGGTCGGAGAATTTGACCTTTTCTCCCCACAGCATGAGGGCATTTCTGACGGAATCGAGCATCTTGTCGTCGGCGGTCAGATTCAGGAAGGCTTTTGCGACATCCCGATCCTGCTCGACGGACCGAATGAATTCTCGAACGCGGAGCTGGCTTTCGCGGTCGTTTTCCAGACATCCGAACGGGATCGTGCCTGCCATTGCCGCTTCCCCTCCCCTGCCGGACGGAGCCGCAACGGAAGCGGTGTTTCCGCGCGTAGTCGACACAGCGACACGCTCGTTCTGGCCGTGGGCCTTGAGCCGCTCCCTCGATTTCTGGGCCATTTCGGACCCCGGGAATCGCTGGATGCACGTCCGGTACATGTCGCATGCCTTGTAGAAGTCGTTCAGATACTCGTACACGATTCCTAGGACGTACATCGCGTCGGGAACGAGCGCCGTGTTCCAGGAGTTTTCATACTGCGTGAGAAAATCGCGATACTCGGCGGCGGCCTGGTTCATGTCTCCAAGCACGACACTGCAGTAGCCCGTGAAATATGCGGCTTCGCGGCGCACCTCGTCGTGACCGCCGTTTCTTGCATAATATCGGAAATGCTCTCTCGCTTCAGAGATGTACCCCATGTTCATCATCGCATGCGCCTCGGCAAGGACCCCGTTGACGGTTTTGTAGGTGGATCTCCATCCCATTTGGTCGAGCAGGAGACTGAGGCTCGGCCTCAGCGATTCGTCGAGGGGGATTTTCTGGATGAGCATTTCAATCAGGATTTCGTTCAGGTCGGTGGCAGGGCCGCCGTCCGTGCGATAGGGAATTCTCCTGCCGGATTGATCCTCCCACCAAGTCCAGCCCGACGTCGGGTATACGACGCGGTGCCCGTCGCGGCCTTCCGTCCACGTCCACCCATTGGTCGGATACACGGCACGCTGCCCGTCACGGCCTTCCGTCCACGTCCATCCGCTCGTCGGATAGACGATCCGGTTGCCGGTGCGGTCTTCCGTCCAGGTCCAACCGTTGGTCGGGTGTATGATTCTGCGGCCATTTTTGCTTTCCGTCCAGGTCCAGCCATTGGTCGGGTACACGACTCGACGCCCGTCACTTCCCTCTGTCCAAGTCCAACCGGTCGATGGATAATATATGCGGACGCCGTCCCGGCCTTCCGTCCAGGTGATGGAGGCGTGGGCCGCATTCGCAAACATGGCCAAAAAACAGCAACAGAGAATGTGGACGACCACGAGCCTTCGGACCTGTGCCATCATGACTATCTCCTCATGGGGCAAATTCTTTTCGATCCCTGAATCAGCGATTGGTGCGCATCGACATCTCGGCGCTCCCCTCTTTTGCCTTTCAATCAGGGTTGTGTACTTTTTCCATTATATCAAGAATCTCCCGCAGAACAGAATAAATCGTAACATCGATCACTTATGTTTACATAATTCTTTTTCTCCGGCCTATTTTCAATGGGTCATTCAC
>JAGOCE010000259.1 GCA_017998915.1 Candidatus Ozemibacteraceae bacterium | reverse complement strand
GCAGCGCCTATGACCAGTGGGAAATCTGGCTTTTGCTCTCGCCGCTTCCCGCGATCGGCTTGCTGATGGTGTTACTCCTCGACTTCCAGCTAGCCCTGTTCCATCAGATGCTCCTGGGAATCCTGTTGTTCGTTCTCACCGAGGCAAATGCCCGGCTTGCGATCGTCAGCCTCCTCGGCGGCATTCTCGGCACCCTTGTCCTGCATTCATCGAAAGAGGGGAACCTGCGCGGCATGATCGGTTGGGCCGGCCTGAAGGCGGGTGTCGCCAACGCCCTTGCGCTTCTCGGTCTGCTGATGCTCGACGGCGAGAGCGTGACGGTCTCGAACCTGCGCAATATCGGCATCATGGTCTCCTGCGCCTTCGGCAACGGCATCGTCGCGGGCATCGTCGCGAACGGCGTGCTGCCCTACGTTGAGAGCTTCTTCGCCCTGGCCACTGGTTCCCGGCTCCTGGAGCTGGCCGACCTTTCCCAGCCGCTGATGAAGCGGCTCGCCGAGGAGGCGCCGGGCACCTACCAGCACAGTATGATGGTGGCCAACCTGTCCGAGGCGGCGGCGAACGAGATCAACGCCGACGGTCTGCTCGCCAAGATCGGCGCGTATTTCCACGACATCGGAAAACTGAAGCGGCCGCTGTATTTCGTCGAGAACCAGACGACGACGAACCAGCACGACCAGCTCACCCCCTACATGTCGAGCCTCATCCTCGTCGGACATATCCGCGACGGCGCCGACCTGGCGCGCGAATATGCCCTTCCCGAGCGGGTCGTGTCGCTGATCACCCAACACCACGGCACGACGCTGATCAGCTACTTCTACGAGCAGGCCAAGACCGACACGGAAGGCCAGGCCGTCAGCGAGGAGCGGTTCCGGTATCCCGGGCCGAAGCCCCAGACGAAGGAAGCGGCGATCATCATGCTGGCCGACGCGGTGGAAGCGGCTTCGCGCACCCTGCCCCAGCACACCCACAGCCGCATCGAGGGGTTGGTCAAGAAGATCGTGGAAAACAAGCTCAACGACGAGAACCAGCTCGACGAGAGCGATCTGACGCTCAAGGACATCGAGCGGATCGAGCAGACCTTTGTCCGCGTGCTCACTTCCATGTATCATGGAAGAATCGATTACCCCGGCAAGCTGTCGAATCAGCCGAAGGGAGGCTCCGATGGAAATCCTCATCAGCAACCGGCAAAAGAAGAGTAAGTTCAATATTTCCCGCCTACGAAGTATAGCGGAAGAAATACTTCGATTCGAGGATGCACCCGACAACGTGGAGTTGTCGATCGTCTTGTGCGACGATGATTTCATCCAGAAGCTCAACAACGATTACCTCGGCCACAACCGGCCGACCGACGTCCTGTCCTTTCCGATCGATGACGACGAGCTGGAAACCGGCGTGCGTGCGATCGGCGACGTCGTCATCAGTGTCGAGACGGCCGCCCGGCAGGCGGAAAAGCTCAGTCATTCGATCGGGCTCGAGGTCGCCTTCCTGCTGATCCACGGCGTCCTGCACCTGCAGGGCTACGACCACGACACCCGGGGCGAGCAGCTCCGGATGCGCGATCGCGAAGCGGCCATCTGCCGCCATCTGTGCGACAGGAAGCTGCTGAAGGGGCTCGAGACGGACGGCCCCGCCACTCTGATCGCGCGGGTGGACAAAAAGGCGCGGCCCGCCGGCCGGAAGGCCTCGCCGGACGCCGGAACGGGGGCTTCGGAAAAGCCGAAACGGGCCGGGAAGACCGGAGGTCGTCATCTCAATGGATGACCCTGGGGCCTCTTCCTTCGATCCAAAGCCTCTGAGAGGTTCGTGCGGGGTGGCGGTGCCATGACCGACCCCGTCTACGTTCTTCTGTTCTGCCTGCTTCTCTGTTGCTCGGCGTTCTTCTCGGCGACCGAGACGGCTTTTTTCTCCCTTTCTCCTCTCCGTTTGAAAAAGCTCGAGGATGAAGGTGACGCCCAGGCCGGCGAGATCCTGACCGTTCTCGGAGACAAGCAGCGCCTTCTCATCACCCTGCTGCTGGGGAATACCTTCGTCAACGTCGCCGCCACCGCCATGGCCACGGCGTTCCTGGTCGAGGAGTTGCCCAGGATCGGCTGGCTTGCCGCTTCCCCGCTCGGGGCTTCAACGCATGTCGCCGTGGCCGTCGCCGCCGTCGTCATGGCCCTCCTTCTGCTCGTTTGCGGCGAGATCACTCCGAAAACCATCGCGATCTTCAAGGCCCAGCGGTTTGCGCGGATCGTCGTCAAGCCGTTGCGACTCGTCATGTTTCTCCTGGCCCCCTTCACGACGGCGGTCGATTTCATCCTGGGAAAGCTGGTCCCCTCATATGCGGACTGGAACCGCAAGCTGGGCTCCGCCACGTCCCTGGACCAGATCGACAGCTATTTTTCGCTCGGCGAGGAAGTCGGCATCATCGAGCGCGACGAGAAGGAAATGATCAGCTCCGTCTTCGAGTTCGGCGATACGCTCGTGCGGGAGGTCATGGTGCCGCGGCCCGACATCATGGCGATATCGATCGACACGCCGCTCGACACGCTTCTCAGGTTCCTGCGCGAGGATGGCCATTCCCGCTTCCCGGTCTACGAGGGCTCCCTGGACAAAGTCGTCGGTGTTCTCTACATGAAGGATCTTCTGATGCGGTATGAGGAAATGCGCGACACATACAACCTGACCAAGCTGCTCCGGCAGGTCTGCTTCGTTCCCGAGACGAAGAAGCTCGACGACATGCTGCGCGAGTTCCAGAAACGCAAGATGCACCTGGCCGTCGTCGTCGACGAGTACGGCGGCGTGTCGGGCCTCGTGACGATCGAGGACCTCCTCGAGGAGATCGTCGGCGAGATCATCGACGAATACGACCTGGACGAGCTTCCCCCCATCATCGAAGTCGAGCCCGATGTCTTCAGTGTCGACGCCCGGTATGGCATCGCCGATCTCGAGACCGAACTGGGGCTCGAGCTCGAATACGAGGATTCCGAGACCGTGAGCGGATACGTGCTGGAAAAGCTCGGCCGTATTCCGCGCCGGGACGAAAAACTCGACGAACCGCGCGCCTGTTTTCAGGTGACCGAGCTCAAGGGAAACCGGATTCTGAGGCTGAAGGTCACTCGAAAGCCGGATCCTGTGCCGGAGCCCGGACAGGGGCCGGACGATCTCATCGAATAGGAGCCGGGGCACCGTCCAGGACGACGGGAAAAGCGGAGAGACGGAAACATGACTGGTCACGGCAGGGATCGCTTCAAGGACGGACTGAAGCTGGTTGTCAACGGGATGAAAACGCTCCACGACATCCTGCGGAGCTATTTTATAACTGGCGTTATATTGGTTGTCCCTGCCTTCGTGACGCTGTTCATCATCTACCAGTTGTTCATCTTCGCCGATGGCATCCTGGGAAGCGCGGTGAGCGGAGCTCTCGGCGTCAGGATTCCCGGTTTCGGGCTCATCGCGACGGCGCTGCTGTTCGTCGTCGCCGGCAGGATCGCGCAGAACGTGATCGGCCAGCGGATTCTCACCTGGGTCGACCGTTCCCTCGAGTCACTGCCGGTCGTGCGGTCGCTGTACGTAGGCATCAAGCAGGTTTCCGACGTCGTTCTGCAGCAGCACAAGGGTGAGTTCAAGCGTGTCGTGCTCGTCGAGTATCCGAAAGAGGACAGCTGGGTCGTCGCATTCGTGACGGGAGATTTCCCGGCAGAAGTCACCGAGGGGTTCGGCCAGCGGAGCATGCTGTGCGTGTTCGTTCCGACGACGCCGAACCCGACCTCGGGCTTCCTCCTGATCGTCGACCGGACGAAGATCATGGAAATGAACCTCAGCATCGAGGAGGCGATGAAACTCGTCATCTCGGGCGGCCTCGTGAAACCGACCGCGCAGGAGATCGTCCAGCCGGCGCAAACCGACGAAGAGTTTACGATTCCCCACTGATGGGACGAAGGAAATAACGCGTATGATATATACAAAGAACCGGTCATGGCGGGCCCTGGCGGCGATTCTGCCGGCGTTTCTCTGGAACCTGGCGGGAACGCCGGTTTCGGCGCAGGGATTCGACGATATGAAGCAGTATCTCGAGGTGCGCGACGCGGCCGCGGCCGTGAAGCTCGAACTCGAGCGCGCGGCGTCCGGGGCTTCCGGCTCCGTCCTGCTGGCCAATCCGAAGGCGGAGCAGGAAGTGATGGATATGCTGAACTGGCTCGACGCACGGGTGAAGGAGTTCGAAGGGCAGGCGAGCCCCCTCTCGATCTATTACAACGACCGGTTGTCACGCATTCTGGCCGACTGTCACAAACTGTATCCGCATTTCATCAAGCGGCGCGCCCTTGCCGCCCGTTCGGGCGTCATGCTCATGCCCCTTGACCAGTCGAAAGAAGCCCTCGTGGTCATGCAGACCCCGGCGCCGGCTCCCAACCCCGCATCGGCGGTCGCCCCGTCCGTGCATGCGCCCTCCGCTCCGCAGGCCCCGCATGCGGCGCCTGCCGGCGGTCGCGATTCCACGACTTCCGGTCCGTCCAGCCCGAAAACGGCCGTGCTGGACGCTCCCCCGACTCCCGAGGAGATCGTCGAGCGGCGTCGCGCGTTCTTCCACCCGATCGGGGTGCGCACCCTTCTGCCGAAGGCACAACCGGCGGGAATCGTCGCGCAGCCGGCTCCGCCCGCCACGGGCACCGTGCCGGCAAGCGGTGCGGTCGCCGTCGTACCGCCGCCGGCATCGTTTCCCATACTTCCGGGACCGGTCGCGCAGGCGCCGGCGGCGTTCACCCCCCTGGAGCCCTGGACCGGCGGTCCCGATCCGCAGGTGCGCCAGACGCCCGGCATGCGGCCTCTCGCGATCATGATCGAGAACCACAATCAGGCCCGGCCCCAGACCGCGATGCACGAGGCCGAAGTAGTCTACGAGATTCCCGTCGAGGGTGGCATCACCCGGTTCATGGCGCTGTATTATCATGTGCCCGACATCGTCGGGCCGGTGCGCAGCTGCCGGGAATACTTCGTGGACCGGGCGCTCGAGGTGAACGCCTTGTACGTGCACTGCGGCGGCAGCCCGAACGGCTACAAATACATCGGTGAACAAAAGGTGTTTGCGATCGACGAGATCAGCAACGGCACGCCCTTCTTCCGCGACAACTCCCGCAAGGCCCCGCACAATCTCTACACGAAGCCGCAGAAGCTGATCGAAGTGATGAATCAGAAATACCCGATGCAGCTTCCCTACCAGAAACTGCCCTTGCCGTATGGCGAGAACCCCACGGCCGGCAATATCGCCTGCAACGGCGTTTCGATCCGGTATCACGGAAATTATACCGCATCATATAAATTCAACCCCCGGACCGGACGGTATGACCGGTACATGAACGGGGCGCAGCAGGTCGATCGCGTGACCCTCAAACCCGTATCGCCCGGGACGGTGCTCGTGCAGATGGCCAATATGCGCGTCATCGACGACAAGGGACGGCAGGAGATCAGCTTCATCGGCGAAGGCCGCGGACTGGTGTTGTATGGCGGAACGGCGCGGCAGATCGTCTGGAAAAAGACCGCCCCACGCGAGTTCACGCGCTTTTTCGACGAGACCGGCAAGCCGTTCTTCTTCTCGAACAAGAGCCCCGTCTGGATCCAGGTCGTGTCGCCGATCAACCGGCTCGCGTTCGATCCGCCGGCTCCGCCGAACGTGATCACCTTCCTCGGCGTTCAGCAGCCTGCAGGGAAGGCCGCCGCCGCGTCCGCGACCAAAGCGCCGGCAGCGACGGCCTCCGCGACGGCTTCGATGAAGACACCGCCGCCGCACGCCCCGGCCTCCGCGTCGGCCAGGCTTCCGGCAGCCGTTGCCAGCCCGTCCGGCGCCCTCTGACCGTCGAAGGAGACGAACATGAGCGAACAGAAAATTGAAACGAGATTCGGCGCCATCGGCGTCTTCGGCCGGGCGAACGCCGGCAAATCGACGTTGGTCAACGCCCTCGTGGGCGAGAAGGTGTCGATCGTCTCGAAGCGTCCCCAGACCACGCGGCGCAGGATCCTCGGCATTCTGACGGAAGGGGCTTCCCAGGTCGTCTTCTGCGACACACCTGGGC
>JAGOCE010000257.1 GCA_017998915.1 Candidatus Ozemibacteraceae bacterium | reverse complement strand
GGCGCTGAACGTGCCGAAGCACCATCCGGCACGCGACATCCAGGACACCTTCTACCTCGAGAACGGCCAGGTGCTCCGCACCCAGACGTCGCCGGTCCAGATCCGCGTCATGGAGACGATGCAGCCGCCGCTGAAGATGATCGCTCTCGGCAAGGTGTTCCGCAAGGACAGCGACATCACCCATTCGCCGATGTTCACGCAGATGGAAGGCCTCGTCGTCGACGAAAACGTGTCGCTCGCCGACCTGAAGGGCACGCTGAACATGTTCACCGAGGCGATGTTCGGGAAGCGACCGACCCGCTTCCGGCCGAGCTTCTTCCCGTTCACCGAGCCGTCGGCCGAGATGGACATCCAGTGTGTCTTCTGCTCGGGCAAGGGATGCAAGGTCTGCAAAGGCAGCGGCTGGATGGAGGTCCTCGGCTGCGGCATGGTCAACCCGCGCGTGTTCGAGGCCGTGAAATACGATACCGAGAAGTATACCGGTTTCGCGTTCGGCATGGGCATCGAGCGCATCGCAATGCAGCGCTACGGCATCAACGACATCCGGCTCCTGTACGGATCCGATATCCGCTTCCTGCGCCAATTCTGAGGAGACACACCCATGAAGATACTGTTGAGCTGGCTTCGTGATTACATCGATATCCAGGTTTCCCCCGAGCAGATCGCGGACGCCCTGCAGATGGCGGGCATCGAGGTCGAATCGATCCATCAGCCCGGGAAAGGCCTTTCCAAGGTTGTCGTCGGGCAGATTCTCACCCGCGGCCCACACCCCAACGCCGACAAACTGTCGATCTGCACGGTGAACGTCGGGGCGGCCGAGCCGCTGAAGATCGTCTGTGGCGCCCCCAACTGCGACGCCGGCAACAAGGTTCCCGTCGCGACGATCGGCGCCTCGCTGCCCACGGGCTTCGAAATCCGCAAGGCGAAGATCCGCGGCGAGGAGTCGTTCGGCATGATGTGCAGCCGACGGGAACTCGGCATCAGTGACGAACACGAAGGCCTCTGGATTCTTCCCGCCGACATTTCTATAGGGGAAGATATTGTAAAAGCCCTCGGGATGGACGACGTGATTTTCGAGATCAGCGTCACACCGAATCGGGGCGACGCCCTCTCCCACCTCGGCATTGCACGCGAGTTATCGGCGATCTTCAATCTGCCGTTGCATCGCGAAGGCCTGGCGGGGGTTTCCGGGGAAGGCGACGTCGATTCTCAGACGAGCGTCACGATCGAGGATCCCGATCTCTGTCCGCGATACGGTGCGCGCCTGGTGCGCAACGTGAAGGTCGGGCCGAGCCCACGCTGGCTGCAGGACCGTCTCGAGAAGATCGGGCTCCGCGCCATCAACAACGTCGTCGATGTGACGAATTATGTATTGATGGATATAGGTCACCCCATGCATGCGTTCGACTTCGACCGTCTCGAAGAGCAGCGCATCATCGTCCGTCGCGCGAAGCACGGCGAGATGATCCGCTCGCTCGACGGCGTCGACCGCAAATTGTCGAGCGAGATGCTCGTGATCGCCGATGCGGCCCAGCCCGTCGCGATCGCCGGCGTCATGGGCGGTTTCAACACCATGGTGACCGAAGCCACGACGAACATCCTGCTCGAAGGCGCCTTCTTCGATCCGATCTCGATCCGCAGGACGTCGAAAGCCCTCGGTCTGATGTCCGACTCGTCGTATCGGTTCGAGCGCGGCACCAACATCGACAACGTGCCGATCGCCCTCAACGAAGCCGCGCGGCTCCTGTGTGAAATCGCCGGCGGCACTGCCGTTGCTGGCATCGTCGACGCGTATCCGGCGCCGGCGCCGCTCAAGCGGGTGATGCTCCGAACCCGACGCGCCTGCCGACTGATCGGCGTCGACTTGAAACCCCAGCAGCTCGAGACCCTGCTGCTTCGCCTGAAATTCGAGGTCACCCGCGAAGGCGAGACCCTGTGGGTCGGCGTTCCGCCCTACCGGCACGACATCGAGCAGGAGGCCGACCTGATCGAGGAGTGCGCCCGCCTGTTCGGTTACAACAACATCCCCGCGAAGCTTCCGGCGACCTCAGCGCCGCCGCGCCTGGAAACGCCGATTCAGAGTCTCGTTAAGCGCGTCCGCGACCATCTCACGAGCCTCGGCCTCCACGAAACGATGACCTACAGCTTCATTCCGGCCGCCACCCCATCGGAACTGGCCGAGTGCGAACCGCTCAAGCTCCAGAACCCGCTTTCCGAGGAGCTGGCCGTCATGCGGACGGGCTTGATGGCCGGTATGATGGATGCCGTCAGGCGCAATGTCCTCGCTGACGAGTATGATCTGCAGTTGTTCGAAATGGGCCGCGTCTTTCACCGTGGCGCCGGCGGCATGTCCCAGGAGTCGGACCGGCTGTGCATCGGCCTATGCGGTTCGGCCAACATGCGCGACTGGCACCGGAGCCGCGAAACGAACGACATTTTCCGGATCAAGGGTCTCATCGCCTCGATTGGCAAGCTGGCCGGCCAGACCGTCCAGTTCAAGGCAGGGACTTCGCCGGCATTGCATCCTTCCAATCAATTCCAGATCATCGTGTCGGGCAAAACCGCCGGGCATCTCGGACAGGTCAACCCGAAATGGCTCGACAACCGTAAACTTCCGCGCGAGATGTTCTTTGCCGAGCTGGATATCGGCCTTCTCGCCGACGCACCGCGCCAGATGCCCCGGTTCAGGGCGATCCCCGAGTTCCCCGCCGTCCGGCGCGATCTCGCCCTGCTTCTTCCTCTCACCGTCCGCCATGATGACGTGATCGGCATCGTGAAAACCGAGGCAGGGCCTCTCCTTGAAGACGTCAGGCTGTTCGACGTCTATCAGGGAAAAGGTCTCGACCCCGACCGTCGTTCCCTCGCATTTTCATTGACTTTCCGTTCTCCAGAGCGCACTCTTACAGAAGAGGATGTTCAACCCCGGATCGATGCCGTCGTCAAAAAAATAGCTTCCGATCTCGATGGCCGACTTCGAGACAAGTGACGTGATAATCGACAGGGACATTGGGAGGAAAGCGTATGCATGAGTTGTATACAATTTTTCTCGATCAATCCGTTGCTCAGTTCACCACGATGGGCCTGGTGTTCTTCATCTCGATCGGTTGGGTGTACAGGCTTTGGTCGAACGCCCAACTGTCTCATGTCAGACTGACGGCTGCTGAAAATATTCAGATCTATTGTTTCGGAGCCATCGCTCTGATCACCGCCATGGTCATGTTCGGGTATGTCGCGTTTCCCAGCAATGTGGAAAACCTGCTCGACATGATCAATCTGAAATATCCCCTGTTTGCCTTGACCGGCTTCGTCCAACGCGGAATCCTCTGGGTCATCAGGTTGCTCATGTAAATCCGTCTCATGGCGCCGCCGGCTGCAGGACAATCCGCAGCCGGCGGCTTTCGTTAAGGGTGTCAGTTCAATCAAGCGAGGGTGGAGGATACGATGAAACGAATCTTCATGTTTTGTCTGGTGATTTCCGCTTTCCTATCGGCGATCGGAAGGCCTCTCTGGGCCGACGGCATGATCATCCCGATCGATCCAGAGGATCCGCAACGCGAGCGTGTCATTTTCCGACCGCCGATGCCTGAACAGAATTTCACCGTTCCGCTGTCGGTCACGCGTCATCGCGTCACCGTCGAGATCAAGGATATCGCGGCGTCAACGAAAGTCGACCAGGCATTCTATAACCATGAAAACCGGGTCGTGGAAGGCCTGTATATCTTCCCGCTCCCGGTCGGCGCCTCGATCAGCGGCTTCGCGATGGACATCGAAGGCAAAATGACGAAGGGCGAGCTGCTCGACGCCGACAAGGCCCGTTCCATCTATGAAAACATCGTTCGCCAGATGCGCGACCCGGGCCTTCTCGAGTTTTTCGGCACCGGCATCTTCAAGACCCGCATCTACCCGATCGAGCCGCTGAAAGAGAAGCAGGTCAAGATCGAGTATCAGGAAGCGCTTCGTGCAGAGGGAAATCTCGTCAGATACGTGTATCCCCTCAACATCGAGAGGTTTTCCCAGGAACCGATGAAGGACGTCTCGATCGAGATCAAGCTCACATCGAAAACCCCGATCACGACGATCTACTCCCCCACGCACTCGATTTCGATCAAGAAGAATGGGGACTACGCTGCGACGATCGGCTTCGAGGCCGACTCGATCCGCCCCGACAAGGATTTCGTGCTCTACTACGCCCTGTCCCAGAAAGATCTGTCGATGTCGTTCCTCGCCAACCGGCCCGACCCGAGCGAGGACGGAAGCTTCATGATCATGCTTGCCCCGCGCAGCGAGCTTCAGCAGGCAGCGATGCCGGCGATCGACGTGGCGCTCGTGCTCGACACTTCGGGCAGCATGGCCGGCGCAAAGATGGACCAGGCCCGCAAGGCGCTCGAGTTCTGCGTGAATGCGCTCAAGAAGGGCGACCGTTTCAACCTGATCAACTTTTCGACCGACGTCGATGGGTACAAGAACGAGCTCGTGGAGATGGACGACAAGACCCGCGCGGGAGCGCTCGAGTATGTCAAGCGGCTCGAGCCGGTCGGCGGAACGAATATATCTGATGCATTATTGAAAGCCATCCGCCAGCTCAAGGACAAGAAGGCCGACCGCCCCTCCTTCATCGTCTTCGTGACCGACGGCAAGCCGACGGCCGGTCTCACCGAACCCGAGGAGATCATCCGCGAGCTCAAGAGCGCCAACGACGCCAAGGTCCGCATCTTCTCATTTGGCGTCGGTGACCAGCTGAACGCTCCGCTCATCGACCGCATCGCCGATGAGCACGGCGGTGCCTCGGACTACGTATCCGAGAGCGAGGACATCGAAGCGAAGGTTTCCGGCCTCTTCTCGAAGCTGACGCACCCGGTCATGACCGACGTCAGCCTGATGATCAAGAATGTCGACGTTTCGCAGATCTACCCGCAGCGACTGCCCGACATCTTCAAGGGAAGCACCGTCACGGTTCTCGGCCGGTATCGCGGCCCCGGCGAGGCGCTCGTCATCCTGACAGGCAGCATCGACGGCAAGCCCGTCAAACTCGACTATGAGGCGTCTTTCCCCCAGCGGGAAACCGAGAACGGCTTCGTTTCGCGCATCTGGGCGACCCGCAAGATCGGCTTCCTGCTCGACCAGATCCGCAAAAACGGCGCCGACGACGAGCTCAAAAACGAGATCGTGACGCTCGCGAAACGATATGGCATCCTGACCCCCTACACCTCCTACCTGGTCGTGGAGGATAAGGACCTGCCCGGCCCGAACCTGCGCCGCATCATGGCGCCCTCGCCGTCCGCCGGCGCTCCCGGCCCGTTCCTCGAGGAGGCGAAGGGGCGTTTCGACAGCCTCAGCTCCGCTCAGGAAGGCGCAGACGCCGTCTCAGCCGCCAGGGAAATGAACGTGATGAAGCAGGCCGAAGCGCCAATGCCAACGTTCTCGACCGGCAGACCGTCCTCCGCGCCCCCATCGATGGGTGGCCTCAAGGCCCCGACCTCGCGCGAGATCGGTGACCGCACGTTCTACCTGATCGACGAGAAGTGGGTGGACGGCTCCGTCTCTTCAGAAAAGGCTGACGTCACGATCAAAGCCTACTCGAGCGCCTATTTCGAGCTCGCGAAAAAGTATCCGGCGATCAACAAGTTCCTAGCTCTTGGTGACAAGCTCATTCTGAAGATCGAGGGCAAAATCGTCGAGATTTCCGCAGACCGCGGAGTGACCGAGGCCGACGATCTCGGCATCTGACCTGATCCGATCGCATCACCCGCGCCGCGGCCCCACATGTGGGCCGCGGTTCTTTTTTCCGTCACCCTCACGATCCAGTTGTGATATCATTGCGCGAAAAGACGCCTCACGACAAGGAAAGGAGCCACACGCCCCGTTATGGAACATTTCCTGAGCCTGATCGGAATCCCGATCCAGATCGCCATCTGCTACGCCCTTTCGACGAACCGGAAAAAGATCAACTGGGTTCTCGTCGCCGCGGGAATCGCCCTCCAGTTCGTCTTCGCCCTGCTGATTCTCAAGACTGCCCCGGGCCGTTCGTTCTTCGATTTCATGAACACGGTCGTCAACACGATCCTGAACTTCACCGGGGAAGGCG
>JAGOCE010000258.1 GCA_017998915.1 Candidatus Ozemibacteraceae bacterium | reverse complement strand
GTTCGTCGCCGGATGCGATCGCCAGCGCTTTCGCGCCGGACGTGGCGGCTTTGATGCGATACTGCGGGAAGAGGATGCCCCGGAGCACTTCTATATTGTCCGGGATATCGTCGACGATCAGAATGGTCTTCTTGCTGTCCGCTTCCTTGTCCACAGGAGCCTCCTGCGGGGAACGCTTCGGGTGACGCGCATGCGACCGGCAGACGGAAGTCACGGCTGCCATGCGGGATGTGCGACACCTGGGCGGCTTTTCCCCTCGGCGAATGATCTCTCTGACTCAATCATACACCATTGCCGGAAAATGATCCATGGAACGAAAAAGCCCCGCCGATGGGGCGGGGCTTTCGAACGCGGAGTCGTGTGAGATCAATTGTCCGTGCCGGTGCTTGGCAGCTGCTCGTTGGCGGGCCGGGGAGCCGGACGGCGCGGGGTGCGCGTCGGCGGGCGAGTGATCCGCCGGCCGGTTCCCGCGATCGAGAATAACTTTTCCGTGGGCTTGTCGGGGTAGATGGCCTCCGCCGAGATGCCGCCGTCGGAGGTTGCGGTCATCACCAGGGCGCCGCCCTGGCTCTTGCCGTAGGCCGGGCACATCCCTATATCGATGCCTATCAATTCGTTGCTCTTCACGTTGATGACGCCCTCGGTTCCCATGGCGCCGACGGTGTGGCCGAAGATCACGCCGCGGAGTCCCATGATCTGGAGGCTGTTCTCGATCAGCTTGGCGTCATTCCACCAGTCGCGGTTCCAGAGGGGGCCCTTCTGGTCCATGAAGATGCCGGCGTTGAAATCGCCCTTCTCCATGTCGATGCGGAAACGCGTCGCGATCGCGGTGAGGCCCTGCGGCTCAGCCTGGAGGCCGCCGTGGACGAACATATACCCATTGATGACCGCAAACAGCGGCCGTCGGCGGATCCAGGAGCCATAGACGCCTTCCGGGGAGATCGCCTGGTGGAAGTCGAGGCCGGCCTTCGTGAATGAATCGAGCGTGTTCTGATACCACTTCTTCTTGTGCGAGGTCAGAGTTTTGGCCCAATTCTCGACGGTGCCGTTGAGCAGCAGCGCCTCGTGGTTGCCGAACATCGCAAACACGTGGCCGCCGGCCGCGTCGGCCTGGCGCTCGAGGCTCATCACCGCATCGTACACCTGCTTCGTGTTCTCGCCACGGTCTGTCAGATCACCCGTGAAGACGAGCATCGCCGTGCCGCCCGTCCAGGTCAGTTCGAATCCGTCCGGGGTGACGCGCTTCGCCATGCCCGCCGTCTCGAGGGTGTCCGCGAACTGCTTGAACGCGCCGTGTATGTCGCCGACGGCGATCACGCGCGGGGCATGCGGAATCACGATGCTGGCCGGATCGCGCTGCCAGTCGCGCGCGTCGGCACCGGTGGCCGAGAAAACGAGAAGCAGAACGACGAGAAGGGATACAAATCTGTTTCTATACATTCCTTCCATGCCTCCTGGAAACCGTTTGATTTCCTTCCATGTTACGCGATTTCTCCGGATTTGGCGAGTTTTCGGGGAGCGCCCTGCTGAAACAGACATCCGTGTGCTGGAAAAATGACCGTTTGCAGGAAAATGCCGACGCAACTCCGCGGCGCATGCCTGTTTCACAAAAAGAAAGGATATGGAATGAAACTTGCTTGATCCTGTCGCAGCGTTTTGTGGAGGTATGTGAGGATGATGATGGAATCGATCAAGCGGCCGCTTCTGACGGCGGTGTTTCTTCTTGCCGGCATCCTGTCTGCCTGTGCGGATGATGGATTCATGCCGTTTTGGCAGGTCGGGAGTTCCTGGGCGATCGAGGCGAGCCGCCTCCGCCAGGACCCGCAGGGAACGTTCTGGACGACCCCGGCCCGCTGGCTGTTCGAGGTGAAGAACGAGAAGGAGATCGACGGCGTTGCATGCTTCGTCGTTCACGTCTCGTCTGCCGCGAAACACTCGGCCGGAACGCAGGCCATCCTTTGCCTCTCGAAGCAGGATCTTCGCGCGGTGCGCGTCGTCGACGTGGCCCCCGTTGGCGGAAAGCCCCAGGCGCACGAGCGACGCTACGACGGGAGCCGCATTTCCCCGCTCTTCAGCGGCGAGTCGGTGATTCCCTACGATCTGCCGATGTTCCCGCTCGCCGCTGCTTCCGGCGATGACGCTCGTGAGCACAATGCGTCCGTCGCCGGCGAGGCGGCAACCGACGTTGATGGCATCACGTTCGTCGATGCCACGGCCCAGAACTGGACGAAAACGGAGCAGGGATACCGCGTGACGCTCGATTCCGGCGATTCTCGCGGAAAACTCGTTCAAGAGTGGGTCGCGGGCGAGCCCTGGGCGCGGTCAATGACCGGTCGTGATGTGAAATACACCCTCGTCACGGAAGGAAAGTGAGGGATGACCACCATGATGCGCAAATATCCGTTCCTCAATGAAAACGTCCGCCGGTCTCTCCTGATCGGTGTCGTCGGCTGGCTTCTCATTGTGTTCGCCCTGCTGTTCGCGGTCCGGTCTGCTGGCGCGCAGGAACTCGGCAGCGTGCGTCTCTCCAACCGGGGCTCGGACTCGGCATTCCTGAAGAAGACGCCTTGGTCGGGCTACTGGTGGTCGCGCAAAGAAGGCAAGCTCGCGAAGGGCTGGGCCGGCCACGCCGAGTCGCCGATGCAGCGCTACGACCAGTACGTCATGGGCCGCACCGGCAAAAATCCCGGCGCCCAGGACTGGGAAAGGAAAAATCACTACAATCCGACCGCCCCGTCCTGGTGGGGCCATTGCAACGGCTGGGCTGCCGCCTCGATCATGGAGCCTGAGCCGCGCCGGAAGCGCACACTGAACGGCATCACGTTCACCGTGGCCGACCAGAAGGCGCTGCTGAGCGAGATGTGCATGGATGTGCGCGCCCTCTTCTATGGCAACCGCCAGAACGACGTCAGCCTGGCGACGCAGGACATCAGGCCCGACCTGTTCCACCGCCTGCTCGTCGAGAACATCAAGAAGCGCGGCCGCGGCATCGTGGCCGACACGAGTTGGTCTCGCTCGGTCTGGAACTTTCCGATCTGCGGCTACGAGACCGAGTGGGCCCCGGTCTGGTTCTTCCATAACCGCATCTGGGTCACCACGACCGTCCACTTCGTCTCCGACGGCGTGAAGCCGGAGTTCGTCGGAACCGAGACGTTCACACAAACCTATCACTATATATTGAACCTCAACGATCGTGGCGAAGTCGTCGGCGGTTTCTGGGATCCCCGCAGCCTCTGGAGCCACCCCGACTTCGTCTGGATCCCGGTCGCCGACGTGCCGGCCGAGGGCGGCGAAAATCCCCGCCTCTCGTCCCGATTCGTTCACGAGATCATCGGCACCGTCCCCGCCACCGAGCCCGTCTTCGCGATGGTCGAACCCTCGACCGGATCTGCCGGAACCGCTGATGTGCGGCTTGACGCACTGCGCGCGGCCGGCGTCGATCCGGCCGCGTATTTCGACTGAAGCCGGCCGTCAGATCCTCGCCACGCCGAGAAAGACGGTGTGGAGGATGACGATCACCGCGAGAAACAGCCTCCGGGCGGTGGTCTGACCGAGTCCCGGAAATGCATACCCCAGATTGCCTCGGGCACACGCCCCGAGGCAATCTCCGCATAAGGTGCAGGTCCACCCGGGAGTGTGGCTGGCCAGGTGCTCCCGCTGCAGCGCCCCATATCGGCACGATCGCGAGCAGGCCCCGCAGGCGTCACACGAAGGGGCAATACGGACTCTGAACGGGTTCAGCCTGCCGAACGTGGTGCTCAGAAGCCCGATGGGGCAGTAGACGGTGCAGTGCATCATCACGCCTCTACCCCGGGAGATGAAGAACATCACGGCAAGGCCGCCCAGTCCGAATGCCGCCGACGTCGCGACCGCCGTTTTCCACCCGACGCCGAGATGACGGAACCCGAGCGCCAGCCCGATCGTTCCGGCGAGCGTGAATGCCCGAAACCGGGGAGTTGCGGCGGGAACGCTCGCGAGCGGCGTGGTTTTCGACATGGCGCAGGCGTGGTCCCATGCTCCGATATAGCAGAGATGGCTGCACCAGGCGCTTCCAGCCAGCAGGAGGGTTGCGCCGTAGAGGATGGGCATGAACAGCCCTTCGCCGCGATACAGCGGGCCCGCGACGATGAGCGCCGGTATGGGCAGGTGAAGGGCGCCGGTCATGAGAAACCGTTCGAAGCCGGCCAGGCCCAGCGCAAACTGAAGGAAAAAGACGGCCGAAAAAAGGCTCCAGATACGTCTTCGAATGACCGGGGCCCGACGAGGATCATCGAGCAGGCCGAAAATCCAGGCCCCATACCATCCCAGCAACAGGATTTCCACGACACCCGAGCCCGGCAGAAACCGGTCGGCAAGCAGCAGCGGGAACCGCGCTTTCCATGATGCGAATGTGAGAATCGTCGTGATGCCGAAAAACACCGCGACAGAAGCTTGTTTCGGGAGATTCACCATTCCAGGCCGAGACTCCGGCTCAGGCCGGAACGTTCGTCGTCCATGAGGGCGGCGAGACGCATGCCGGGACGAGGGGCGGAGGAGAGGGCCCTCAGGCAGATCGTGAGCCGGTCGCAGGCTTGTTCCGCCGTGAAGAGTCCGGGAAGTTCCGTCGCGAGGCGGGGATGACGGCCCAGCCGGCCTCCGACCAGGACGCGGAAGCCTTCTCTTTCCGGGGCGATCGCTTCGACAGGACAGGCCGTCCGACACGCACCGCACCCGACGCAGGTTGCAAAGGCGCAGTCGATGCGACCGTCACGGAGGGACAGGCAGCCTTCCCGGCAGGCCGAGAGGCATGCGCCGCAGCCCGTGCAGTGACCGGCCGGAATCGAGGGATACTCGGCTCGGATGAACCCGACGTCCATGATCTGCGGGCGTGAGCAGGCGTTCGGGCAGGCGGCGATGCCGATGGAAAATCGAAGATGGGCCGCAGCCCCGGCATCGTCCGGCGAGCCGATGCCGAAAGAGACGAGAACGCGATCGATTCCGGCGATCAGGGGCTCCGTGCCGCTCAGGGCGTGCGGACATGTTCCAGTGGCGCCCTTGCAAACCTGCATCGATATTGGAAAATTCATAGTATAAGAGATATAATGTCGAAGGCGGAAAAAACCGGCCGGCCCCGCGGGGCCGGCCGTCAGCGAACGAAGCGATCAGGCGTTGGCGGTCGCGACCTTGATCTGGTGGTTGGGCAGGATGGCCTTGAGGTCGGCTTCGACGGTGGTGGTGGGCTTGATGCTGAACTTCTCGACGAGCACGTTGAGGACGGCCGGGGTGACGAACGCCGGCAGGGTCGGCCCGAGGCGGATGTTCTTGATACCCAGCGAGAGCAGGGTGAGCAGGATGCAGACGGCCTTCTGCTCATACCAGGAGAGCACCATCGAGAGCGGCAGGCTGTTCACGTCGGTGTTGAATGCCTTGGAGAGAGCCACGGCGACCTGGATGGCCGAGTAAGCGTCGTTGCACTGGCCCATGTCGAGCAGGCGCGGAATGCCGCCGATGTCACCGTATTCCAGTTTGTTGAAGCGGTATTTTCCGCAGGCGAGGGTCAGGATCACGCAGTCCTTCGGAACGGACTGGGCGAAGTCGGTGTAGTAGTTACGGCCGCTTTTCGCGCCGTCACAGCCGCCGATCAGGAAAAAGTGCTTGATGGCGCCGGCTTTCACGGCGTCGATGACCTTGTCGGCCACGCCGAGAACGGCGTTGCGGGCGAAGCCCATCATGATCCGCTTCTCGGGCTCGTCGGCGGTGAAGCCGGGGGCGGCGAGGGCGGCCTCGATGACCGGGGCGAAGTTGCGGTCGCTGATGTGCTTCACGCCGGGCCAGGCGACCAGCCCGCAGGTGAAGATGCGGCCCTTGTAGGTGTCGCGGGGCTTCTGGATGCAGTTCGTGGTCATCAGGATCGCGCCCGGGAACGCCTCGAACTCCTTGGCTTGATCCTGCCAGGCGCCGCCGTAGTTGCCGACGAGGTGCTTGAACTTCTTCAGTTTCGGATAGGCGTTGCAGGGAAGCATCTCGCCGTGGGTGTAGATGTTGATGCCCTTGCCCTCGGTCTGCTCGAGCAGGGCGTAGAGGTCCTTCAGATCGTGGCCGGAGA